>JAUPWC010000228.1 GCA_030916665.1 Verrucomicrobiota bacterium | reverse complement strand
TGTCGGCCCAGTCGTTGGACTCGGTGCCGCCGGCGCCGGCCTGGATGCTGTAGATGGCGTTGTTGCGGTCGAACTGGCCGGTGAGGACGGAGGCGATCTCGATCTTTTCGAGTTCCTCGACCATCGCGCCGACGGTGGCGTTGAGCTCCTTGCCGGAGGCTTCCTGCTCGGCCGGCGTGGCCATCTCGATCAGCTCGATCATGACGGCGGCGTCATCGAGCTTCTTGTTGAAGGCGACCAGGCCGCCGATGGTCTTTTTGAGGCCGTTGAGCTTGGCGATGTGCTTCTGGGCGCGCTCGTTGTTGTCCCAGAAGGCCGGATCGCCCATCTGGCCCTCCATCGCCTCTATCTCGCGCTGCTTTTGTTCGACGTCAAAGAAACCTCCATAAGTAGCCGGCGCGCTTCTTTAGGTTGTCGAGGTGGGAAAATGTTTCGGGTGCGATCATGGACGCCCCTTACCCTTGGCACCGGGCCGGGCGCCGCAAGCGGAAAGTCCGCCGGCTCCGGGCACAAAAAAGCCGCCCGGGCGGGCGGCTTGTTGACGGTGAGATTCGCCACCGTCTCAGTTGAATGTGCTCGCGAACCACTGCTGGTATTTTTCGCCCAGCAGGGGGATGGGCTTCTGCTGTCCGTTGACGGCCGCGATCAGGCCCATCACCCAAAACACCAGGAACACGGGCATCGAGACGATCGCGATCAGCCATCCGAGAATCGGGATGACCGCCACCGCACCCACGACAAAGCCGGTGATGACCAGGCCCAGACACTGACGGAGGTGGTAGGAGCCCAGGGCCGTCTTTTTGTTTCCATGCATGATCAGGGCGACGATGAAACCGATGATCGTGAGATAAGCGACGATCGCAACGGTGCGATCCTCGGTCGTAGCGGCGGGGGGAGGCGTATCGGTGGACATGGGACTGGGGGTTGAGTGTGCGTGACCGGTGGGGACTGATGACCGGCGCAGCATGCACGGCCTGCGGCGACGCGTCAACGCCGCGCTCGTCGGCCCGGGGTGGCCGACCGGCTAACGGCGAAGCGTGCCGTCGGCCGTCTCGCTGAGAAAGCGGCCGTAGGTCAGGCGCACGCCGTCGCGGAGGGCAGTCTTCGCCTGCCAGCCGAGGGCGCGGAGCTTGGACACGTCCATGAGTTTGCGCGGCGTGCCGTCGGGTTTGGTCGAATCCCAGACAATCTTCCCTGTGAAGCCCGTGACTTCGGCCACGAGCTCGGTGAGTTCCCGGATCGTGACGTCCGTGCCGGTGCCGATGTTGAGCAGGTCGGGCGGGTTCTCCATGCGCAGGAGGAAGGCGCAGGCGTCGGCCAGGTCGTCCACGTGCAGGAACTCGCGCTTGGGTGAACCCGTGCCCCAGGCCACGACCTCGGGCCGGCCGGCCTCCTTCGCCTCATGAAACTTGCGGATGAGCGCGGGCAGCACGTGCGAGTTCTGCAGGTGGTAGTTGTCGCCCGGACCGTAGAGGTTTGTCGGCATCGCCGAATGGTAAAGCACGCCGTGTTGCTTGCGGTAATACTCGCAGAGCTTCAGCCCGGCGATCTTCGCGATGGCGTAGGCCTCGTTGGTCGGCTCGAGCGGGCCGGTCAGCAGGCACGACTCGGGCATCGGCTGCGGCGCGAGCTTCGGGTAGATGCAGGAGCTGCCGAGGAAGAGGAACCGCTTCACGCCCGCGGCGAAGGCGCCGTAGATCGTGTTGGTGGCGATGACGAGGTTGTCGTAGCCAAAGTCCGCCGGGTAGCTGTTGTTCGCGTGGATGCCGCCGACCTTGGCCGCGGCCATGATCACCGTGTCGGGCTTCTCGGCCGCGAGGAAGGCGTGCACCGCCGCCTGGCTGGTGAGATCGAGCTCCCGCCGCGTCCGCAGCACCAGCTGCACCCCCGGCTCGGCCTGGAAGCGGCGCACCAGCGCGCCGCCCACCATGCCGTTGTGACCTGCGATGAAGAGCTTCATGAGCTAGGAGCTAGTTGGCTAGGAGCTAGGAGCCTAGACTGACGATGAACCGATTCATCATTCGGCCGATTTCCTGGTTCTCGCTCTGGAGCGGTTCGACTGCGGACGCTTTGTCAGGGTGGCACTCGGCTAGATAACGAAGCCATTCGCCAGCCTCATCGTTGGAGGCGAGGGCAATCACCAGGAAGCGGTGGTATTCCGCTGCATACTCACGGCGCCCGTAGCCCTCCACGATGTTCGCCGAGACGGACTTCGAGGCGCGGCGAAGTTGGCTGCCACTTTCGAATAGTTCGAACTTCGGCAAGTCCATACTAAGCCTGTGGCAGGCGACGCCAAATTCATGCGCGCGTTGATAGACCTGAAGGTTCTGGTAGGACATGATCAGTGGACTAGAAGCTAGTGACTAGTTGCTAGCTACTAGGGCTTGGGCAGGCTCGCAATCTGGGCTTCGCGCTTGGCGAGTTCGAGGTCGGCCTCGGTCATGATCTTCACCAGTTCCTTGAAACGGACCTTGGGCTCCCAGCCGAGCTGGCGCTTGGCCTTGGCGGGATTGCCGATGAGCAGCTCCACCTCGGCGGGGCGCTCGTAACGGGCGTCGTATTTGACGTGCTTCTCCCAGTCGAGGCCGAGCAGGCCGAAGGTCTCCACGATGAACTCCTTCACCGTGTGCGTCTCGTTGGTCGCCACCACGTAGTCGTCGGGTTTGTCCTGCTGGAGCATCACCCACATCATCTCGACGTATTCCTTGGCGTAGCCCCAGTCGCGCTTGGCGTCGAGGTTGCCCATGTAGAGCGACTCCTGCAGCCCCAGCTTGATGCGGGTGGCGGCGCGGGTGATCTTGCGGGTCACGAAGGTCTCGCCGCGGCGCGGGCTTTCGTGGTTGAACAGAATGCCGGAGGAGGCGTGCAGGTTGTAGCTCTCGCGGTAGTTCACCGTCAGCCAGTGCGCATACATCTTGGCGCAACCGTAGGGCGACCGCGGCCAGAACGGGGTCTCCTCGGTCTGCGGCACCTGCTGGACCTTGCCGAACATCTCGGAGGAGGAGGCCTGGTAGAACCGGCACTTCTTCACGAGGCCCGCCTCGCGGATGGCTTCGAGGATGCGAACGGCGCCAAGACCGACGACGTCACCGGTGTATTCCGGGATGTCGAAGGACACGCGCACGTGCGACTGCGCGCCGAGGTTGTAGATCTCGTCGGGCTGCAGCTCGTAAAGCAGCTTCACCATCTGCACCGAGTCCGCCAGGTCGCCGTAGTGCAGGAACAGCTTCACCCCGTTGACGTGCGGGTCGCGGTAGAGGTGGTCGATCCGGCTCGTGTTGAACGTCGAGGCGCGACGAATGATGCCGTGGACCTCGTAGCCTTTGCCCAGGAGCAATTCGGCGAGGTAGGAACCATCCTGGCCGGTGATGCCGGTAATCAGCGCTTTCTTCATGTGCGGGTAGCTAGAGGGATGTTCGCTCCTCAGGCAAGCGGGGGATGGATCTGCAAAAATGGAGCCACCTCGCCGTGGGCCTGGACACCGCGGCGGGGTCGCCGCGGCTCCAGCATGCACCCTACCCCAGCGCGGCCAGCAGGCGCTCGTTCTCGGTCTTCTTGGCCCTCAGATCGGCGAGCTGCTTGCGCGCGCCTTCGAGCACGGCCGGCGGGGCTTTGCTGACGAAGGCCTCGTTGGAGAGGCGGGCCTCGGTGCCGGCGATGTGCTTGGCGAGGGTCTCGATTTCCTTCTGCAGACGCGCTTTCTCGGCGGCGGGGTCGCCCTTGAGCTGCTTGATGAGATTCCACGAACCGAGCGCGGTCACCGTAACCGGCGCGGACGGCGACATGGCGCCGCGGGCGATCGTGGCGGCGCCGGCCATGCGTTTCAGTTTGGCCAGATTGGCGTCGAGGATCCCCCAGTGGGCATCGGATGCCTCGACGACGAACTCCGAGGCCTTGTTGGCGGCCTCACCGTGTTCGGCCTTGAAGGCGCGCACCTGCGAGACGACCGCCTTGAGCGTCTCGACCTGCGAGGCGGCGCTGGCGTCAATCTGCAGGCCGCGACCTGAAAACTGCGAGGGACTCTCCAGCTGCGTGTCGCGCATGAGGAAGGTGCCTTCGGCCCCGTAGCCGAGCTGGTGCCAGAGCTCCTCGGTGATGAACGGAATGAACGGATGCAGCAGCAGCAGCGTCTGGCGCAGGACGAAATCCTGGATGGCCAGGCAGTTGGCCTTCGTCGCCGGGTCCTGCAGCTTGGCCTTGGAGACCTCCACATACCAGTCGCAGAAGTCGTTCCAGAAAAATCCGTAGAGCGCCTGCACCGCCGCGCTGAACTCGAACTGGTTGAAGCAGCGGTCCACCTCGCGCGTGGTCGCGAAGAGGCGGTCGAGGATCGCGTGGTCGTCGGCGTCGAACTTCGCCGGCTCGATGCGCGCGAGGATGGCGCCGGGCGTGGAATTGTCGGCCATGTCGCCGCTCATCTGGCGGAAACGGCAGGCGTTCCAGAGCTTGTTGCTGAAGTTCTTGCCGGTCTCGATGCGGTCTTCCTGGAAGCGGATGTCCTGGCCCTGCGGCGCGATGGACACGATGCCGAAGCGCAGCCCGTCGGCGCCGTATTTGGCGATGAGGTCGAGCGGGTCGGGCGAGTTGCCGAGCGACTTCGACATCTTGCGGCCCTGCGCGTCGCGGATGATGCCGGTAAAATACACGTCCTTGAACGGAATCCGCTTCGCGAGCGGCTCGCCCGGATGCGTGAACTCCAGGCCGGCCATGATCATGCGGGCGACCCAGAAGAAGATGATGTCCGGCCCCGTCACGAGCGTGCTGGTCGGGTAGAAATAATTGTATCCGTCCCGCTCCATCGCGGCCTGGTCGGGCCAGCCGAGCGTGGCGAAGGGCCAGAGCCACGACGAGGCCCAGGTGTCGAGCACGTCGTCCTCCTGCACCCAGTTGTCCTTGTCGGCCGGTCCCTCGAGCGAAACGTGGACCTTCTTCGGGTCGGCGAGGTCGGCCGCCGTGAGCTTCTCCTTGTCGAGGCCCTTGGCATACCACACCGGGATGCGGTGGCCCCACCAGAGCTGGCGGCTGATGCACCAGTCCTGGATGTTTTCGAGCCAGTGCAGGTAAACCTTGGACCAGCGCTCGGGGTGGAAACGGATGTGTCCGTCGCGCACCGCCGCCTTGGCTTCCTCGACGCGCGGATACTTGAGCCACCACTGCCAGGTGAGGCGCGGCTCGATCGGCACGTCGGCACGCTCGGAGTAGCCGACGTTGTTCTCGTAGGGCTCCTCCTTCACCAGCGCGCCGCTCTCCTTGAGCAGCTCGGCGGCCTTCTTGCGTCCGGCGAAACGGTCCAGGCCCGCGAGCGCGGGGCCGGCCAGCTCGTTGAGCGTGCCGTCGGCGTTGAGCACGTCCACGACCGGCAGCTTGTGGCGCAGGCCGATGTCGAAATCCACCTTGTCGTGCGCCGGCGTGATCTTGAGCGCGCCGGAGCCGAATTCCTTGTCCACGGCGCTGTCGGCGATGATCGGAATCTCCGCGGAGGGGCCGATGGGCCGGCGCACTTTCTTCCCGATGAGCGCGGTGTAGCGCGGATCATCCGGATGCACGGCGATGGCCACGTCGCCCGGGATCGTCTCGGGCCGCGTGGTCTTGACCTCGATGAACTGGCCCGGCTGGTCCACCCGCTCGTAGCGCACCTGGTAGAGGAAACCCTTCGCGGGCTTCATGATCACTTCCTCGTCGGACAGCGCGGTGAGCGACACCGGGCACCAGTTGACCATGCGCTTGCCGCGGTAGATGTGGCCCTTGCGGTAAAGATCCACAAACACGCCGAGCACGGCCTGCGAGTAAGGCGCGTCCATCGTGAACTGCGTGCGGCTCCAGTCGCACGAGGCGCCGAGCGCCTGCAGCTGTTTCAGGATGATGCCGCCCTTCTCCTCGCGCCAGGCCCAGACCTTCTCGAGGAACTTCTCGCGGCCGAGGTCACGGCGGTTCTTCTTCTCCTTGCGCAGCTCGCGCTCGACCACCGCCTGCGTGGCGATGCCGGCGTGATCGGTGCCCGGCAGCCACATGGCCTCGCGACCCTCCAGCCGCGCGCGGCGGATGAGGATGTCCTGCAAGGTATTGTTCAGCACATGGCCCATGGTGAGCACGCCCGTGACGTTGGGCGGCGGGATCATGATCGTGTAGGGCGCCTTGGCGGGATTGACCCGGCCGGTGAAGCAACCGGCCTGCAGCCAGTCGGCATACCACTTCTTTTCAACGTCCTGCGGTTCGTAGCTCTTGGTGATCGTGGCCATGGGTCGGAATGAGCCGGCCAGTTAGAGGCCGGCGCGAACCCCTGACAAGCCTAGGCCGCGTGGCCCGCCCCAAACCCTGGCCGCATCCCGCATGAGGCTCGACGGGGGAATACGCCGGCCTTTACATGCTCACCCGAACCGGCTTACTTGCCTACCCTCACTGCCTTGTCCCGCTCCCCCATGAAAAGCATCCCCCTCCTCCTCTCGGCGTCGCTCCTTTTTTCCAGCCTGATTTTAACCGGATGCACCACGACCTCCACCGGCGTTGCCTCGGCCGAGCAGGCGGCCCAAGCCCAGATGGCCGCCGATCAGCAATCGGTGGATGCACTGGCCCTCAAGGAGGGTGACGTGATCAAGGTCAGCTTCCCCGGCGTGCCTTCGATGGACGCCACGTTGCCGGTGCGGGCCGACGGACGGGTCGCTCTGCCGCTCGTGGGTGACCATCCGGTCGCCGGCAAGAGCATTGAAGCCCTCACCAAGGAGCTGCTGGCCCTCTACGAACCCCAGTTGGTCT
>JAUPWC010000227.1 GCA_030916665.1 Verrucomicrobiota bacterium | reverse complement strand
TTTCTAGCACGTCCATGCGGTCCCAATCCAACTTGCGGGCCATCATGGATGTCCAGCGTTCGCGATCTGCCATTGTGCCGGCGCCACGAATACGCTCGCTGCTATGAAACTGCGGGATATAGCCATCCAACTTGCGAACCCATGCACCCGCAGCGTTCAACGCCGCCCGCGTGTATTCCAGATGTTTGGAGACGATCTGCGCCGCCTTAACCGCCAGACTATCTCCGGTAGCCGGCAGAATATCGGGCGATGCCTGCCGCTCAATTTCAGTCATCACACGTTGTTCAAACGCCGCGTCGCGCGCATCCATAGCCTTAGCCAGACCGGCATCCTCGGCATCAGCCAGAAACGCCCCCTGCGCCTTGCGGGCACGGAACTTACCCAGCCCATCCGCACTAAAGCCGGCATTGCGGAATGCCCCTTGTCGCTCGCTTTCGGTCAGCAGCGTGAGAACGCTAGCGGCTTCCTTGCCGGGGACAAGACGCTCTTGCAGGTCCATACGGATGGCTGCATTCCGCAGCGCATTCCGCTTTTCGATCAGCGCCGCCAGTTTCTTTTCATCCGCCAGTTCGGACGCCGCCTTGGCCAGCGCATCCGGGATGCTCATGCCCTGCTTGATGTAGCGGGACGAACGCGCCTGCGTCTGTTCCAGCAATTTCGTGATGGCATCCTCGGACAAGTCATCCTTGCCCACCGCCTTCCGAACCGCCGCGACACAATCAGACCATGCCATCAGCCACGCCCCCCAAGATTGCGGCACACAATACTGGAAATCGTGGGAAACGCGTTAGCAATGGCGTTCTCATCGGCAACGTGAGCATCAACGCGATCCAGGTGCGCCTGCATGGCCGCGCCTTCCGGATGGTTGTCGAGATCAACACGCAGACGCTTTTCCATATCGGCCACCTGCGCCGTAGCCTCGGCCAGTTCCTTGGCCGCATCACCCTCAATTTTCGGCGCCCGCGCCTGCAAGGCTTCCAGTTCAACGCGGGTTTGGGCGATGTTTTCGGGAGGGATGTTCCCCATCTCCCGCACCGCCTGCGCGGCTGCGATGGCATCCCGATTGAACCCCGCCACAGCCGGCGCGATCGCCTCCAAATCGACGCCGAGAGTTGCGCGGCGGACCGCTTCTTCTGGGTGCATGCCGTCCATAGTCATCATCACAGCATGATCAATTTCCGATGGGCGCAATGTTACGCCATGATCTTCGGCAATCTCGGACAGGACTGCGCGATACTCTGCCACTTGCTCGGCTTCTCTATCCGAAAGGCGAGCCAGACGCCGCTCATGCGCCATGGCATATTCATGCGGCAGGAATACCTTGCGGCCCGCGACCTCTTCCGCGATTGCGTCAATCAGATCGGCGATAGTGCTGCCGGGGCGCAGATACCCAGCCTCTTCTGCCGCCTCTCGCATGTAATCCATGGCCACACCATTGCGGCGCACAATCTTCCCTTGGCCGGGGACGAAATGCGTATCTGCACCTATGGCCGCCAGGTCGCCGCCCTGATCCAATATGCCGCCGCGCGACCCAATGAATTCCATAAGAGATGGTGGCGCATACTGTTGCCCACGCAATTCGGGCAACGGCATCGTCGCAGGCTTTGCAGCCTCCGCAGCCGCAAACGAATCTTTGGGCAATTCATCCAGTCGCTGCACCCGGTCAGCGGTTTCACGTGAAACGCGGTCAACGCGCGCTGCCTCAATCGCATCCCCCACAGCCACCGGGCGCCCGTCCAGCGTCTGCGCGATACTTCCGCGCATCGCCATCTCTGCCGTGTCAGCATCTAGCGTTCGGACAATACTTGGAACCCCGCGATACCTGTCGGCAATAGCGCCACCGCCCGCATGCAGCACAGCCCCCATCGCTGCGCCCATGGCGATGTTCACCGCCGCGTTGCCCATCGTGTAGTCTTCATGCTCGGCCACGTTGGACAAGAACGTCAGAGGCTCAATCAAAGCCTGCCCAGCAGCGCCAGAAGCCATGCCCACGCCGGCCCGCACGGTCGCGCGCCCCAGCACGCCAGACTGCGACGCAAGCCATGCGGCCACTTTGGCTTCTGGGATCACGGGAATGAACGCAGACGCCACGTTCACCGGGTCTAGCAGGGACGTGAGAAGCCCAACACCGAACTGCGCCACGCCGCCCGTGCCGAAGCCCTCGCCGCGATTGCGGACATTATCGCGCTGCAATTTTTGTCTGTATTCGTCAAAGACGCCTTGCGCGATGGCCTCCGGGGTATCCGCCGTGAACGGCTGCATCCCCGGCAGTTTAAACCGCTTGTTGGCTTCATCCGGCGTGAGCATCGGCACATCACGCGGCGGGCCACCTTCCTGCCCGAACGCGGGAGCAAAGCCGCCCATGGGATCGGTGATGCCTACATCCGGCATCTGCGCGCCGCGCTGAAAACCCCGCACAATCTGGTTTATGGGGGAGTCGTGCCAGAACTGCCCGAACGTCGCCGCCTGCACTGCCGCAACGCCCTCGGGATTTAGATCAATGCCTTGGGCGCGCGCCGCTGTGTTGTCATTTATGTCCCCAAGATAGAACCCCGTCATGGCGCAGCGCCGCCTAGCACGCTCAACGGATCACCACCCGGACGCCCGAACATGGGCCGGCGTGGATCGGCAACGGGAGCCACATCAATGTCAGTGCCGGACGGCGCAGGCAGCGCATTAAACAGGACTTGAACCGGCTTTCCGTCGCGACCAATGACCGGAAGCATTGCGCCGTTTGTCTTTGGGGCCACGAGAACAAGCCCCGTCGATGTCGCGTTGGGATACCATTTGCCAGACCGGGCATTCCGCAATTCCACGTCAAGGCGGAATTGTTCTGTAGTGCCCGCCGCGCCCTCACTCACTGGCGGCACGGCGATGCGGTCAGCCGTGAGGTCACGTTGAACCTGCGCCGTCGCGCGTAAAACCTCGTTGCGCTGTTCTTTGGGGAACAGCATGGTTCCAGATGTGCCCCACTTGCTGTTGATAATTCCATCAACCGCCCGCTGCGCCGCTTGCGTTGCGCCTTCCCCCCGCTGATCCATGTAGTATAGAGCCAGCGTATGCGCGGAATTATAGACCGAATCAAAGAACTGCACCCGTGAACTAGACCCGCGCATTGTCTCGTGGAAAGGCAGTAGCGCAGAATTCAATGCGACCTTCATGGTAGTCTCAACAGCCGGATCAATCATGCGCGCGGAGGTTTCTAGCGCCGCCTTGCCGCCCTTAGCTGCCATCAACTTCATAGCGTCCTGAAGATCGCCCGCCGCCATCACTTGCGCCGGATGGTCCATGGACGCCAGAACTTGATACTCCGGCGACAACTTGCCGTGCTTGACCAAATCCCCGAACGCACGCGGCCAGTGCTCGCCGTAGCTTTTCGCCAAAGTGTCCAAAGTCCGCACGCCATCACCAATCGGCGCGGCCATGATCTTCTGCATCTGGTCGCGAACCTGGCCTTCTGTGAGAAGGCG
>JAUPWC010000226.1 GCA_030916665.1 Verrucomicrobiota bacterium | reverse complement strand
GCCCCGGAAGCGGCGCAGTGGGGCGACGCGCCACGCATTTGGCCGGAGGGCAACAGATGGCTACCGCCACCATCGCGCGAGCAGGCCCTCGCAAGCCTGCGGGCGAACCTGCCATGGGCGGCCATGACGTCCGGTCAACGAGACAAATGGGAGGAGTTTCTGGCGGAGTTGGCGGCATGGGCTCCCGGTGCGGAATGGGGGGGCGCCATGGTGCTGATCCTGAAAAACAGCCTGGCTGTTTGGCCGGAAATCCGACACGGAAGCGCCGAGGTGATGGTGATGCGCAAGCGGCTTTCGCTCGACGAGGCGGCTTGCGCGGCGTTGGATCGCGTCATCGCGACCGTCGCCGGAGGCGAACTCGCGCGCCGCCTGGAGACGACCCGTGGCATCCATGCCGTGCTGCGTGGCTACGAGCAAAATTATCACGCGCTGGTGCGCAGAGCCGGTCGCCTGACCTTCGCCGATGTGCAACGGCTGCTGTCGCCCGAAGCGGGGGCGCCGGCCCTCTCGTGCGAAACGGGGGCAAACCGGATTTTCATCGACTACCGGCTCGATGCCGAGATCGACCACTGGCTGCTGGATGAGTTTCAGGACACCAGCTTTGGCCAGTGGGGCGTGCTCCGTAACCTGATCGACGAGGTCGTGCAGGATCCGGCAGGAGTGCGGAGCTTCTTCTGCGTCGGCGACGTGAAGCAGGCCATCTATACATGGCGCGAGGGCGATCCGCGGCTGTTCGGCGAGATCTGGCGGCATTACACAGCGGCGGCACCCGGGGCGATCGTCATGGGTCACCTGGACGAATCCTGGCGCTCGGGTCCGCCAGTCCTCGCTATGGTCAACGGGCTATTTGGCCGGGCGGAGGCGCTCACGGAGCTGTTTCCCGGACCGTTGAGCGCGTCGTGGAACGCGGTTTGGCGTGAGCATGTGCCGGCCTTGCGCGATCGCACCGGGCAGGCGGCCTGGTTGCTGGCCGAGGACGAGGCTGCGCGGCACGAGACGGTGTGGAGGGTTTTGCGCGAATTGCGTCCGTTAGAGCGCGGCCTGAGCTGCGCGGTTCTGGTGCAGACCAACCGCGAGGCGGCGGAACTGGCGGAATATCTGCGACAGGCCGGCGGCCTGCCGGCGGTGGCTGAGTCGGATCTGCGGGTTTGCACGGACAATCCGCTCGGTGCCGCACTGCTTGCATTGGTTCAGGCCGCAGCGCACCCGGGAGACACCCTGGCCTGGGAACATGTGTGCATGACGCCTTTCGCCACGGTTTTGGCGCGCGAGTCAGTGGCCACCCCGGAAGAGCTGACACGCCGGCTTCTGAGTCAGGTGCAGGGCGAAGGTTTCGAGCGAATGGTCTCATACTGGCTTGGCGCGGTGGAGCCGCTGCTGGCGTCCGACGACACATTCAGTCGAGATCGGTCGCGGCAGCTGGTGGACGCGGCGCGTCTGTTTGACGCAACCGGGAGTCGCGATGCGGCTGAGTTCTTGGCGTTCATGGAGCGACACACCGTGCGCGAACCCGAGGGCGCGACGGGGGTCCGTGTGATGACGATCCACAAGTCGAAAGGTCTCGGTTTCGAAGTGGTGTTCCTGCCCGATCTTGAGGGCACCAAGCTTGATCAGGCACGCGACGGGCTGGCGGTGCACAAGGCGCCCGACCGATCGGTCGAGTGGGTGCTGGATCCGCCGCCCCGGTTGATTGCCGACAACGATCCGGTGTTGGCGGCTCATGCGCTCGAGGCGGCGGCGGAGGCAGGTTACGAGGCGTTGTCGCTGCTCTATGTGGCGCTAACCCGGGCCAAGCGCGGTCTGTATGTAATCACAGAGCCACCGGGGAATTCGACCTCGCGCAACTATCCACGCCTGCTGGCAGCGACGTTGGGTGGCGGGGTTGAGAAGGCGCGCGAAGTGATGGTGGGCTCCTTGCGGCTAGTGGGCGCCTGGTGCGAAGGAGACGCCCGTTGGCATGAGGGCGTTGAGGCGGGGCCGTCCGCCTCTGAGCCAGAGGTGCCGTTGCGGATTCTCGGAGGGAAACCGGCGATGCGGCGTTATCATGCGCTGCGACCTTCTGTCCGGGAGGAAGCCTGGACACCGGTGCTTCCGAGTTTTTTTTCACTGCGAGGGGGAGAGGCCGCTGAGTTTGGGACGGCAGTGCATAGGCTCCTTGCGCAGGTCGAGTGGGGGCCGGCGACGGAAACAGCAACCACGTGGAAAATCTCGACTGAACCACAGGATGCGGTGGCTGAGGCACGTGCGGTGTTGCAGGCACCGGAATTGGACGAGGTCTGGACCCGGTCGGACGGTGACACTTTGAGCGAAGTCTGGCGAGAGCGTGCCTTTGAGATGATTTGGGACGAGGCTTGGGTGACCGGCACGATGGATCGAGTGGTCCTGGAGTGTTCAAAAGACGGACGAGCCCTTCGCGCGAGGATTTATGATTTCAAAACCGACTGGGTTGGGGCGGATGAGACAGCGGAAGCTGCCATCAGGCACACCGGCCAGATGCGGCTTTATCGGCAGGCCGTAGCGCGACTGACTGGGCTGAGCCTAGACAGGGTTGATGCTTCACTTGTGTTCACGCGTTTGCGCAGATTGGAGCCAGCCGGACGCTAGGGTGAAATTCGGGCTGGACACCGTGTGAGGGCGCTCGCACGTTGCACACTTTAATCACTCTCACCATGGGCAACCTGAAGAAGAAACGTCGTCTAAAGATGTCGAAGCACAAACGCCGGAAGCGCCTCAAGGCGAACCGCCATAAAAAGCGCACGTGGCAGAAGTGACGTGACCAAATTTACCTGACTGATCAAAGCCCGCCCAAGTGGCGGGTTTTGTTTTTTCGACGAATAACCCGATGGTAAAACATAAGGCAAAGTTCTAGCGCATCCAAAAAGGATTATGGTTTTGCGCTTGTCAGATAGCTAAGTGCCCCGTATCCAGCATCTCCTGCAAATGGTCGTTGAGATTTAACGGTCTCGCTTTCCATTTTTCCCAAACCGGCACTCACACACCTGCGCCCCTCATGCTTTTCTCAAAAAAGACCAAAGGGTTTTGCGTCGAAATTGGCGAGCACGTCACATTGATGGCACGCCTGTCGCAGCCCGATGCTCCTTTCGTGGTTGAAGAACTCAAAGAGCTACCTTCCAGCGATTCGGATGGTATGGTTGCGTGGAGCAAAAGCGTCGACGGAAAGGGCTCCAGTGGCTACATTCATGCGACTTGTGGCGTTTACCCGGCGAAGCGCTTGGTTCGGCGGCACACGCTCGATGTAAAACGAGTCAAGGACCCCGCGTATTTCGCCGAGATTTACACCCAACAGTTTCGGGTTGAGGCAGACAAATACACTATCAAGGCTTTGAATCCTGACGACGGCAGTGAATATGATCAGGTCAAAGCCACCCAAAAAGAGGTATTGTTTTGCGGTCTCCCCTCTGAAGACGTCGTTGGCATCCAAGATAAACTACTGGAGCAGGGCGTTTACCCCGAACGATTGGAGCTTGGCAGTCTGGCTACACTTGGAGGCATGGTAAATTATCTGAAGTTCAAGCAGACCAAAACTCCTGTTCTGTTATTGGAAATCGGCCAGGAAAGCACCCAGAGTTTCATTCTGAGTGCCGATGGAGTAGATATTTCCCGCCCCATCCCCAGTGGAATCGCTGCAATGATACCTGTCGTGCAGAAAGAGTTGGGACTGAAAGACGAGGAATCGGCCAAGAAACTATTCTACTCAAACACCTTTGATTTCACCAGCATGGGCGGGGTCTTGGTCAAGAAACTGCTCAAAGAGCTTCAGTCATCGATCGGTTTTTATGAGGTACAGACCGGTCAATCGATCGGCAATGTCGTCTGCACTCAATTGCCTTCCAGCCTGAGTTGGATTGGGACAACCATGGCGGGTGCGCTTGGTGTTCCCCCGCTCAAGGTGGATCTCATCCCTTGGTTGGAATCGCTGAACATAAAACTTTCGGCCAACGTCAGCCTTGGTCAACCCGAGGAACGCTGGATCGGGCTCTTCTCACTTCTCGCCTCACACCAAAATGCTGTCTCTGAAGAAAAAAAGTGACGCGCTGCCTCTAACGGCCCCGCTGTGGCATCCCAATTTCCGCGACTTTGAAAGGTTGCCGGATACCAAGGTGGTGCGGACCACCTTTTTCATCAACACGGCTGCGATTGCCGCGGCCGCCGGCATGTTGCTTTGGTTCGGATACAGGGAATACGACAATCACAACATCGGGCAACAAATTGCTGAGGCAAACGCCCAGATTGAGGCCAACAGCAAGCAAAACGAGGAAGCAATCAGACAATCCAAGCAGTTCGCCGATGAGGAGAAAAAACTTACTGAAGCCACCGCTTTCATGCAGGTTTCGATCACGCCATTGCAATTCATACAGGTGCTGGGTGAAACACTGCCGAAGGACATATCAATCGACTATGTTGATTCCCGGATAAACGATCCAAAAAACTCTCAATTTCAAATCCGCGGGCGTGTGGCAGGCAGTCCGGATATGGCCAGTGGAATAACTTCAAGTTACGTAGATAGTCTCCGGGCCGACGAGCGCCTTAGCAAAGTTTTCTCTGCCGTGACCCTGAACCGTTTGGATCGCGATCCAGCAGGCGGATTCATGGTCTTCGAGATCACGCTTAAGATCAAATAAGGGAGTATTTCATGACCTCTGCCGATCTAGTTGCGCTTATAAAAAAACATCCCACCGGATTTTTCTGTCTCCTGATATGTCTGATTTCCGGTGTGGCCGTTTATCTCCGCTATGGAAACATTGCCACGAGCCAACAGGAACTCGATGGTAAGTCGGCGGAAGTTGCCAAGATGACCGCCAACATACGCAATTCAGCCAACTTGGCTGAGCAAGTTTCGGAAATACAATCCCACGCGAAGGAATTGGAGTCCCGCTTACTAAAGGCCAGTCAGCTGGCGGTGAACCTACAGTATTTCTACAAACTTGAGACAGAAAACGGCGTCAAGTTGGTTGATGTGCGTCAAAACACGCTCCCTCGAAATGCCAAGCCTTCCGCCTACACGGCGGTCCCCTTTACCGTCGCAGTGCAGGGATCATATATTCAGGTGACGAACTTTCTTAGTCGCCTGCAAAATGGTCGGCATTTGTGCAGGATCAATTCGGCCAATTTCACCAAGTTGGCAGCTGCGCAGGGATCTGAAGTAATAGTCAACCTCTCGCTAAACCTCGAACTTTTGGGACTACCATGAAGAGATCCACGTGTATCGCCCCGAAGGGTGCCGCTTGTCTCGCAATTCTAGTTCTGAGCATGTTCGCCCATTCTGGGCTGCAGGCGAACACAGTTGTTACACCAGCCAAACGGCTAGAAGCACTGGCCAAGGCGAAAGATTTACTGATCGAAAAGCAACTTAACGGCCCATTGAAGAACCCATTTAACCCTGAGGGCTTCGGAGAGGGGCAGCAGGTGAATCCTCCTGGAGGAACTACTACCACTCCTGCCCTACCAGTCGGGCCTCGCTCTGCTCGGGATCTTTTGCAGGCGATTGGCGCGAGCCTCAAGCCGAGTGGTTCGATGGTATTGGGCGGCGAACCCGTTTTGCTTTTCGGTCAAAAGCGAGTGAAAGCTGGCGGACTCTTAACAATCACCTTTGAAGGCAACGAATACGCTTTAGAAATTGTATCGATCAACCAACCCAATTTTACCCTCCGGCTGAACCGCGAGGAATTTACCCGGCCCATCAAATAAGGACGAACTATGAGCACACGCACCATGCTGATCACGCTTCTTGCTGCGGCAATGACCTTGCCTTCAGTGGCGCAGGAAAGCACCCCACCCGCAGACTCCGCCACACCGGCAGGTTCATCCGTTGCCGTGATGGGATCGGAGCCGGCAGCCAACACGGTTAGCAGGGACCGCGACACTCTTTCAGTGGATTTTCCTGACGAGGACATCAAAACTATCCTGCGTAACGTGGCCGATCTTTTTGAGCTCAATTTGGTCGTTCCTGACACTTTGACAGGCAAGACATCCATTAAGCTTCGTGACGTCACTTGGAGGCAGATTTTCAAGACAGTGCTTGAGCCGGTGAATTACACTTACGTCGAAGAAGGAAACATCATCAAAGTCACCGATAACGCGACTTTGCTTCAGGAGCCGGTTGCCACCGATGTCTTTATCATCAACAATGCCAAAGCGGAAGATCTTCGTCCGACCGTAGTCGGCTTGGTCGATGCCGCAGTGGGTGGTAAGGTGGAAGTCAATCAACGGAGCAACGCATTGATCATCACCGAACGTCCATCTCGCATGGGCCGAATCCGTTTAATCATTGACCAACTAGACAAAGCGACTGCCCAAGTCATGATTGAATCTCAGTTTGTTGAAGTTACGGATCGTGATATTCGCAACATAGGAGTGAACTGGGCGGGTTTGCAGAATCTTCAGCTTGGAGCGCGCCAGCTTTCCCAAACCTTTGAGCGTGGGCGCGGTCAGAACTTCAATAATGGCAACACCAGCAATGCGTCCAGCAGCAGCAATAGCAGCAACAGCAATAACGGCAACAACAGCAGTGGCAGCACTAGTGGCACGACGAATTCTTCGACCCTTGGCAACAACTCCACCTACATTACCGGTCTCGCTGATGCCTCTTCCGGTGTGCCCTCCAGCTTCAATCCGGCAACCGGTGCGATTAGTGGACTGCCTACATCGATTCCGACTATCACTACCAACGCTAACTACACTCCGGCAACCGTGACCACTCCGGCCAGTGGAGATCCTCTAAATACTTTCAATGGCATCAGTGAGAATGGCTCAACTTCCAGCACTACTAATTCGGTTAGTAACACACTCTCAAATACTCTCGCGAATACCGCATCCAGTGCGGTCAATTCTTTGATGGGTCTGACTAGCACGGGTGGCACCAGCCGGCTGACCTCCGCGGTCTTCTCCGCCTCTGACTTCAATGTCATTGTATCCGCGTTAAAGACGCAGAACAACACCAAGGTGGTTTCGAACCCCACGGTAGTCACACTCAACAATACCGAAGCTGTGCTCAACATCGGCTCTGAGTTCCCGATTCCCAGCTACACCTACAACAGTGAACGCGGCACCTTCGAGGTCTCCGGCTTCCAATACAAGCCGATCGGTATCATCATGAAGGTGACCCCGCAGGTAAATGCCCAGGGAACGATCCGTCTTAATCTTGAGCCCGAGGTTAGCCAGCAGAACGGTGAAACCTCCTTCGGTGGTGCCGGCGGTGCAACGATTCCCGTGATCGCCACCCGCAAGGTGAAAACCCAGATATCCCTCCAAGACGGCTATACGGCGGGTATCGGTGGCCTGGTGACCTCCAACAAGAATCACGGTGGCACCAAAGTTCCTGTCCTTGGCAGCATCCCCGGTTTGGGTCGGTTATTTTCCTCGAAGAGTGTCAACGACACTACCACGAATCTGCTGATCTTCATCACAGCCAAGACGGTCAATCCTGACGGTGCTGCACCATCAGACGTTTTCTCGGCTCCTGCGTTGCAATCCGTGGGCATGGATTCCGTCGGTTCCAGTAATAAGAACTGACCGGATGCTTTAACCTTTCAAGCCGGCCCAATTTGGGCCGGCTTTTTTTGTCAGCGTGGCGAAGATACTTAATCGGAGTGCCAATATGCGATGCAGGTCGTCAACTATTTGTTAGCGTTGAACCATCGTTCGCGTAGTCTTTTGAGGATGAGTTCAGTCTCTGCATCCCGTTCGCCAGATAGTTATCCCCAGCAAGCGATGGATCCCTTCCATGTGATTGCACCACATCTGGCGGCGCTTGACCAATTCATGCGGGATCAGGCCCTGCATTTCGAGCCGGAGATAAGGGATATGGCGGCCTATTGTTTGGAGGCCTCAGGCAAACGCCTTCGCCCAACTTTGGTCTTTTTCAGCGGATGGCATGGCAAAGAGGCCGTCGATGATTCACTGGTTCGAGCAGCCGCTGTAGTGGAGATGGTTCATCTGGCGACACTCGTGCACGACGACATCATGGATCGGGCCGAGTTGCGGCGTAATCGCCAGACGGCTTCACGCAAATACGGTCCGGATGCGGCGGTGTTGCTGGGGGACGCCTTGTTCTCGCAAGCACTGCATATCGCCTCCTTGTTTCCGACCGCCGAGGTTTGCCGTTTGGTGTCGGCGTCCACACGGCGCGTTTGTTCCGGCGAAATTATGCAGACTCTGAGACGGCGCGATACCAACGTATCGCTGGCGGACTATCGTCGGATGATTGATCTCAAAACGGCCGAGCTTTTCCGCACATCATGCTATCTGGGGGCCTATTTGTCCGCGCAGGCACCGGGATTTGCCGAGGCAGCTGACCGCTTCGGGCATCACTTGGGAATTGCATACCAGATCTACGATGATCTGGTGGATTTTCTGGGTGAGGAACAGCAAATCGGGAAGACCTTGGGCACCGATTTGGCCACAGGAAAACTCACCTTGCCGCTGATGATCCTGCTGGAACGCATTCCCGAAACAGAGCGCACCGCTTTGCTTGCTGCGTTGCGAGAGGGTAATACGACCAGCCTCGCTTCGAGCCAGAAACGTATGCACCAGTTGGGCATCGGTGCGGTCGTGATCCAAGCCATTGATGACGAACTTGCTGTCGCTTTGAGTGCGCTGCAGCCGTATGCTGCGATCCCGGCGGTGCAGCTCTTAAAAGAACTGGCTGCGCTTCTCAAACGTCAGGTGACCCGTTTGTCGGCCGTGAATGAAGGGCAGCGCTAGTTTGCGTTTGCTAGGTTCTGCGCGCTCCGTATGTTGTCTTTTCGCGCTAATGAATCTGACCCGCGTCTTCACCAAGACGGCCATAGCCAGCCCCGAGCGCCAGCAGGAGGCCGATTCTGATTTGGTTATGGTGCGCCAAGTGCAGGCCGGTGACGTGGCGGCCTTCGACAAACTCATCATTAAGTATCGTGAGCGGCTCTACGGCGTGATTTACAACCTCACCGCCAACCGTGAGGATGCCTCAGATTTGACGCAAGAATCCTTCATCAAGGCATTCCAGTCCATCAATCGCTTCCAAGGGAACTGCTCGTTCTTCACATGGCTCTATAAGATCGGCGTCAACACGACTCTCAGCCACTTGAGGCGCAACCGGATGCGCAGCTTTTTCAGCCTGGAAAAGCTGAATGAGGAAGGCGCCGGATCGGAAGTCATTGATAAACTGACGGATAAAAACGGAGCCGACCGGGACGCTTACTTGCGTGAGCTCCAGGAAAAATTGAACGAAGCACTGCAAAAATTGTCTATCCCACATCGCACTGTGATTACTCTCTTCGAAATCGATGGCCTCAGCCACGGCGAGATCGCCGAAATCATGGGCTGCTCCGTGGGGACCGTCCGTTCGCGCCTCCATTACGCCAAGCAGTTCCTACAGGGTGAATTGTCCAAGTATATCCGCTCCTGAGTAACATGTCCGAACCACGCCAGAACACCAAACCCACGCTTGAAGAAGTCCTGCGGCTGAAGCGCGCTGAGCGCCCCGGTCCGGAGTTTTGGATGGGCTTTGAACGTGAGTTGCGTCAGAAGCAGCTCACCGCCTTGGTCGAGAAACGGCGTTGGTGGCACGGGCTGCCCTTGGTTGTCTCGCGCCGGATCTACCTACCTGTGGGCGCTACCGCGGTGGTCGCCTTCGCATTGGTCGCGGTCCGGTTCAATTCCCCCGTTCGCATTGCCGGTGTCGAAAGCACGGCTCCCCGTATCGAAGCGGTTGACCCCGACGTGGAGATGTTGCCCGCGACGGTGGTGGCCACGGCTCTTCAAGATCGTTACGAGGAACCTTCCATGAGCCGGACGTATGCAACGATTGCCGAAGTGACGGCGGTCCCCCACGAGGCAGCGGAGGCTTGGGCGGAAAACTCCCCCTCTGCGCGCTCCATTGCGGCCAATCTCGCGAGTCTTGAGCAGTCCGAGCCTGAACTCGTGCAGGCTGTCATCGGGAACCGCCTGAGTTCGCCGGCTCGCGTTCAGGCGGCCGCGATGCTTGAACCCGAGACCGCCCTTTCGCAACCTGCTCCGCGTTATCGTCTGATCGCACGTTATGCGGATCGTGTGCTTTCTCCGAAGCCCGAGGCACCGGATCTGGTGCGGCAACACCTCGCCCGTCGGCTAGGTGACGATCTCGGCGATGACCTAAGTCGCATCGGTCTCGGCGGTGACCGCGTCTCGCTCAAGTTCTGAGCGCAACAGGGCCCGAAGTTTTGGCGCACCCGCCGCTTCAGGCGGGCTTTTATTTTTCGGCCACGCAGATGCCGCAGTTGTCGAAGAAGAAGTCGTGGCCTTTGTCGTCCACGAGGATGAACGCCGGAAAATCCTGCACTTCGATTTTCCACACGGCTTCCATGCCGAGTTCCGGATACTCCAGCACTTCGACCTTCTTGATGTTGTCCTGGGCGAGAATGGCCGCCGGACCGCCGATGCTGCCGAGGTAGAAGCCGCCGTGCTTTTTGCAGGCGTCGGTCACCGCCTTGCTGCGGTTGCCCTTGGCGAGCATCACGAGCGAGCCGCCATTGCTCTGGAAAAGGTCCACATAGCTGTCCATGCGACCGGCGGTGGTCGGACCGAACGAGCCGGAGGCGTGCCCCGTCGGCGTCTTGGCCGGACCGGCGTAATAGACGGGGTGGTTCTTGATGTAGTCAGGCAGACCCTGGCCGGCATCGACACGCTCCTTCAGTTTCGCGTGCGCGATGTCTCGCGCCACGATCATCGGGCCGCTCAGCAACACTCGGGTTGTCACGGGGTGCTTCGAGAGTTCGGCCTGGATTTCCGTCATCGGCTTAGTCAGGTCGATGCGCACGATCTGGTCGTCCTTGAAGCGTCGGGCCTCGGCGGGGATGAAGCGGCCTGGCTCGGTCTCCATCTTCTCGAGGAACACGCCGTCCTTGGTGATCTTGGCCTTGATGTTGCGGTCGGCGCTGCACGAAACGCCCATGGCGACAGGACAGCTCGCACCGTGGCGCGGAAGCCGGACGACGCGCACATCGAGGGCGAAATATTTGCCGCCGAACTGGGCGCCGACTTTCGCGTCTTGCGCGATCTTCAGGATCCTCTCCTCCATTGCGGGATCGCGGAAGGCCCGGCCGTGCTCGTTGCCGGTGGTGGGCAGGGCGTCGAGGTATTTCGCAGAGGCGAGCTTCAGCGTCTTCATGCAAGCCTCGGCGCTGGTGCCGCCGATCACGAACACTAGGTGGTAGGGCGGGCAGGCCGAGGTGCCGAGCAGCTGCAGCTTGTCGGTCACAAACTTCTCCAGGCTCTTCGGGTTGAGCAGCGCTTTGGTCTCTTGGAAGAGGAACATCTTGTTGGCCGAACCGCCGCCTTTGGCAACGAAGAGAAATTCGTATTTCGCGCCCTCAGTCGCGTGCAGATCAATCT
>JAUPWC010000225.1 GCA_030916665.1 Verrucomicrobiota bacterium | reverse complement strand
TTGAGCTGCTGGGCGCGCTCCCGGCGGGTGCGGAGCGGGGCGTTGAAGGCGAGATGGCAGAGCAGGTCGAAGGGGTCGGCCTCGGGCTGCCGGGTCTGCTCGGCCAGTGCCTCGAAGCTGATACCGCGTTCCTGTAAGCGGGCGATGATGTCGGACCGCTGCTGCGGGTCGGCCCACTGCGCGCGCAGCTCCGGCGCGCTGGGCACGAGGTGCCGGACCTTCTCGGCGGCATAGTCGGTGTAGCGCACGACGCGGAGCTGTTTGCCGTCGGGGTCGAGTTCATGGACCAGATGCGCGGCAATCTCCACCTGCCCGCCGTCGAAGTAGAATTTGCGGCGGCCGGGCTCGATCGGATCAACAATGATTTCGCCGTCGTCGCTGTGCTCGTGGTTGATCAGGTCCTCGTCGGGCGGAACCTCGACATAGGGCGCGTTCAGCTCGGCCTCGGTGAGCAGCACCGGATCGCCGTCGAAATCCGGGTCGGCAAAGAGCCGGGTGGCCGAACCGGTGTAGTCCACGATGTTGAACCACAGCTTGCCGTAGTCGTCGCGCACCCGGGTGCCGCGACCGATGATCTGCTTGAACTCACTCATCGAGCCGATGACCCGGGCCAGCACGACATTCTTGCAGGTCGGAGCGTTCACGCCCGTGGTGAGCAGCTGGGACGAGGTCAGGATCACGGGGCTGACGGATTCGACGTCCTGAAAGCGCGACAGGTGCCCCCGCCCGATGTCGCCCTCGTCGGCCGTGACGCGGCAGACGTAGTCGGGATGCTTGGCGACGAGGTCGGCGTTGAGGTTGTTGAGGGCGCGGCGCATCTCGTCGGCGTGCTCCTGATCCACGCAGAAGACGATGGTTTTGGCGAAGCGGTCGGTGCGTTTGAGGAAGTCGGTGAGGTGTTTCGCGATGGCTTCGGTGCGGGCGCGCAGTGCCACGGCCCGTTCGAAATCCTGCGTCTGGTATTCCTCATCGGGGATGGCGCGGCCGAAGCGGTCGAGCTCGCCTTGGTTGGGCCGCCAGCCGGCGGCGTCCCACTCGGTGATGACGCGATGCACGCGATAGGGCGCAAGAAAGCCGTCCTCGATGCCCTGGCGCAGGCTGTAGGTGTAGATCGGGTTGCCGAAATAGCGGTAGGTGTCGCGGTTGTCCTGTCGGAGCGGCGTGGCCGTCATGCCAAGTTGGAAGGCTGGCTCGAAATAGGTGAGGATTTCGCGCCAGTTCGAATCGTCGCGCGCGCTGCCGCGGTGGCACTCGTCCACGATGATGAGATCGAAGAATCCGGGCGGATACTCGCGGTAGAGACCGGGGCGGCGCTCGTCCTTGGAGAGCGCCTGGTAGATGGCGAAATACATCTCGCGGCCGAGGTTGACCGCGCCGTTCTCGATCTTGAAGCGGGCGTCGCCGAAGAGGGCGAACTCCTTGTCCTTGGGATCGTCCACCAAGATGTTGCGGTCGGCGAGGTAGAGAATCTTCGGCTTGCGGGGTTCGCCGGAGCGGTTCCACCCGGTGCTCCAGAGTTTCCAGCAGATCTGGAAGGCAACGGCCGTCTTGCCGGTGCCGGTGGCCATGGTGAGCAACTGCCGGCGGCGGCCGGTCACGATGCCCTCAATGGTGCGGTTGACGGCGATCTCTTGGTAATAGCGTTCACCCTTCTTTAGCACCCGGTTCATCGGGGCGGCCAACTGTCCGGCCGCCGTATCGTCGGTCAGCCCCGCGCCGGCGCGGTAGCGGGACCAGAGCGCGGCCGGCGTCGGGTAGGCGGTGACGAGGGATTCGCGGCCGGTGAAATAGTCGAATTCAATGATCTCCGCGCCGTTGGTGGCGTAGGCGAACTTAAGGCCGAGCATCTCGGCGTAGGTCTTCGCCTGCTGGAGACCGTCACCCGCGGTCTTGTAGCTGGCCTTGGCCTCGACGACGGCGAGCGGCAGGTTGCGCTCGAAACAGAGCAGGTAGTCCACCCGCTTGGGCGGTTTGCGGATGAAGCCCTTTCCCACCGGCACGATACGGCCATCGGTGACGCTCCGTTGCTCGGCGATGGTGTGAGGATCGGCGTCCCAGCCGGCTGCCTGCAATTTGGGCACGACGTGCTTGCGGCAGGTATCGGCTTCGTTGGGCATAATGGGCGTGCGGCGGCGGCCAAACTGCCGGCCGGCCCGTTGATTGCCAAGCCTTTCGACTTGGCTCAAAGCAGGCGGTTTGCGCGGAAACAGTCAGGCCCGGCTCAGGCTCAGGCCGCAAGCGTGATTTAGTTGGCGCTAACGAAACCCACTTGGGGTGCGGGCTATTTTGCAACCGCGGGAGGAAAGCCGTGTTTCCGCAACGTGCGGTGGAGTTCGCGGATGTGCGCGCGGTCGCGGGTTTCGACGGTGCAGACGGCATTGACGGCGTGCATGTCGGGGCCGCTGAAGGCGCGGTCGTGGGCGATGTCCTTGATGCTCGCGCCGCACCCGGCGATGACCTGCGCGAGTGCGGCGAGGCCGCCGGGGCGGTCGCTGATGCGCACGGTGAAGCGCGTGAGGCGGCCGTCATGCACGAGGCCCTGCTCGATCACGCGGCTGAGGATGGCGGGGTCGATGTTGCCGCCGCAGACCACGAGCACGACGTGCTTGCCGCGAAGTTCCGGCAATTGACCGGACATCAGCGCAGCCAAGGGCGCGGCGGCGGCGCCCTCGACGACGGATTTTTCGAGCTCGATCATGCGCAGGATGGCGAGCGCGATGGCATCCTCGCTCACGCGCACCACCTTGTCCACATGGCGGCGGGCGAGGGCGAAGGCGTTGGCGCCGACGGTGAGCGTGGCGAGACCGTCGGCCAGGGTGGCGCGGCGTGGACGCAGCATGGGTTTGCCGGCGCGCAGCGCGGCGCTGAAGTTGCCGGTCTCGGTGCTTTCCACGCCGATGACGCGCACGCGGCGGGGCAAGGATTTCACGGCGAGCGACAGACCCGCGATGAGGCCGGCGCCACCGACGGGGCAGACGATCGCGTCCACGTCGGGCACCTGCTCAAGGATTTCGAGGCCGAGCGTGCCTTGGCCGGCGATGATGGCGGGATCGTCGAAGCCGTGGATGTAGGCAAGTTGCTCCGCGGCTCCGAGGGCGTCGGCCCGGGCGCGGGCTTCGGCAAAATCGCGGCCGTGGATGAGCACACGGGCGCCGAGCCGGCGGCAGGTGCTGACCTTGATGAGCGGCGCGTAGTCAGGCATCACCACCGTGACCGGGATGCCGAGCAGGCGACCGTGGTAGGCGAGGCCGAGCGCGTGGTTGCCGGCGGAGGCGGCGATCACGCCGCGTTTTTTCTGGGCGGGCGGGAGCAGGAGCAGGGCGTTGCGCGCGCCGCGTTCCTTGAACGAGCCGGTGCGCTGGAGATTGTCGAGTTTGCACCAAACGCGGGTCCCGGTAATCTCGGAGAGCGGGATGGATTCGGGGCAGGGGGTCTCGACCACCCCGCCGGCGATGCGGCGGCGGGCCGCGCGGATGTCGGCGAGGGTGACGGCTGAATCCTGGGGCATGGCGGCAGCATGGGCCGGCCGCGGGCAGGGGCAATCTTGTTGGCGGGACCACGCTGTCGCCGGTCTCCAGCGCGGCAACCGGCTGGAAACGCGCCCGCGAGCGGGCTGCCCACAGCGGAACGCCGGTTGGATTAATAGCGTTGCTGTCGGCGGGGAGCGGGTTACAGACCTGCCACTGAGCGCGCGGGCAGGGTCGGGGAGTTCCGGCTGCCGCCGCCCAAGCCACTCTCCTCCACCATGTATCAGGTCACTTTTTCCGAACAGAGCATGCGCGAGCTGAACCGGCTCGACAAGCTGGCGCAGCTGGAGGCCATCGAGCCTATCAGCAAGGTCGGGCCGTCCGACCTGGCGAATCCGCGCGAGCCGCTCGGCCGCTTCACCCGCGGCGAGCACACGTTCTACCGGCTGCGGGCGGGCGAGTTCCGGTTCTATTTCACGGTCAAGGAGGACAAGCTCCACACGCACTACATCCTCCACAAGGCCTCGCTGGAGGACGCCCTTTTCCGCATGAAACTCCCGGTGAGCGAAAAGCAGCTGTTCGAGCAGGATTCCAAGTTCTGGAAATACCTGGAAAGCCTGACCAAGTAAGCGCGCGGCCATGTCGGACCTGCAGCAACGCGAGAACCCCTACAACGTCACGCAGGCGAGCCGGATCTATTTCCTGCCGAACCTGATGACGGCGGGCAACCTGTTCTGCGGGTTCATCGCGGTCATCAAGTGCATCCAAGCCCGGCTGATCACGGACGGCGGCGAATACGCGCTGCTGCACACCGAGCAGACCTCGATCCAGCTCTACACCCAAGCGGTGTGGTTCATCCTGGCGGCGGTCGTCTTTGACTCGCTCGACGGCCGGCTGGCCCGCATGGGGGGCCGCACTTCGCTTTTTGGCGCGGAATTCGACTCGCTGGCTGACGTGGTGTCCTTCGGCATGGCGCCGGCGCTGATGACGTTTTTCCTCATCTTGGCGCCTCGCGAGGATTACCAGTGGTTCCGGGAGCTGGGCTGGCTGATCGCTTTTGTCTATCTGTTGTGCGGTGCGGTGCGGCTGGCGCGGTTCAACGTCATCACCAACCCCCTGCTCCACCGCGCGGAGGCGGAATCACACAAGGATTTTGTGGGTCTGCCCATCCCGGCCGCCGCCGGCACGGTGGCCTCGCTGGTGCTGCTGTTGCTCAACATGGAGCTGAACGCCCGGGAGCTGCGCCAGTGGGCGCTCAGCCTGCCTTTTATTCTCATCCTGGTCTCCATGCTCATGGTCAGCACGATCCGCTACCCGAGCTTCAAGCAGATCAACTGGGAGACGAAGACGCGTTTTCGCACCTTCGTCGGGGTGTTCATCGGGGTCGCCCTGCTTTGGAAGCTGCGGGAGGTCGCGATTTTCTTCATTTTCCTCGGCTACATCGGGTACGGGCTCTTCGCCCACTACCAGCGCGCCGCCCGGCACGCCCAGATGCGGGCTCTTCGCAGAAAGGTTGTGAAGATGAAGCAGGAAGATTCCGAATAACTTTTCCCTGTGAACAAACCGCGGGTTGTCCCCAGTCTTTCCGAAATCATTCACAGCGCCGAATGCCGTGTTTTGGGAGGGAAAACGCCGGTTGCTCGCATATTCGGCCCCCATAATAAGACTGATACTCTTTCATTATTGAATACCTCTTCAATCATCCTTTGTTAATTCCAACCCCCAGCGCGACTTTCGAACGATGAAATTCAAGATCAACCGCGATCACTTCAGCAACGGCCTGGCCCAGGTCCTCAACGTGGTGGGCTCCAAGGCCGCCATGCCCATCCTGAGCAACGTGCTCATCGAGGCGGAAAAGGATCACATCTCCCTGACGACAACCAACCTCGATCTCGGCATCCGCTGCCGCATCAAGGCCGAGGTCAAGGAAGGCGGTGCCATCACCCTCCCGGTCAAACGCCTTGCCACCATCGTGCGCGAGCTGCCCAACGTGGACGTCTCCTTCGACTCCACCGCCAACCACCAGGCCAAGATCGCCTCGGGCGGCTCGAACTTCCGCATCATGGGCATCGGCGCCGAGGAGTTCCCCAAGCTGCCTGATTCCAGCGACGACAAGCAGCACACCCTCGTTCAGGGCGAACTTGCCACGATGCTCGGCAACGTCGCCTACGCGCAGTCCACCGACGAGACGCGCTACATCCTTAACGGCGTCTATTTCAACTTCAAGGACGGCAAGCTGGCCCTCGTGGCCACCGACGGCCGCCGCCTAGCGCTCGTGAGCAAGGAGATGGACGTGCCCGCCAACGCCTCCGGCGCGATCATACTGCCCGCCAAGACCGTGGCCGAGTTGCTGCGCTTGCTGGGCAAGGGCGAGAAACTCACCGTGGCCTTCAACGACCGCCGCGCGGCCTTCCAGATTGAAACCGGCAAGGAATCGGGCGGGCTCACCGACAACATCTACCTCTTCTCGAAGGTGGTGGAGGGCAACTACCCGAATTACCAACAGGTCATCCCCAAGGAGACGCACCAGCGCATCAAGCTCGAGCGCGAATTGTTCCTCCAGTGCGTGCATCGTGCCGCGCTTGTGACCTCCGAGAAATCCAACTCGGTCAAAATCAAGCTCACCTCCAACCTGCTCGAGATCACAGCCTCCTCGCCCGACTTCGGCGAGGCGCACGAATCGATGGCGATTTCCTACAGCGGCCCGGACCTCCAGGTGGCGTTCAACCCGCAGTTCGTCATGGACCCGCTCCGCGCGCTGACCAAGGACGAGGTGTTCTTCGAGCTGAAGGACGAAGTCAGCCCCGGCGTCTTCAAGACGCTGGAAAGCTTCGTCTGCGTGATCATGCCCGTGCGGCTGAGCTGAGCCGTCGCGGCCCCGGCCGCGCAACCATCCTCTCCATGTCCGAGACACTGTCGCTGTTTCTCGCTCCGGCGGTCGCGCTCCTGCTGCTGTTGTTCTACATCAACCTGCGGTTGGCCTCGCCGTTGCTGGCCATTCCGATCCGCTGGCTGCGCTGGATCCTCTTCGCCCTTTTCGCGGCGCAGGCCAACGCGCAGCTCGGCTGGATTGACCGCCCGGTGTGGGTGATCGGTCTCGCGGCATTCCTGCTCTGGTTCCTCGTCGAGTCGGCGTTCAACTGGTTCAAGGTAAGCGCCATCAGCCTCAGCCCGCTGCCGCTGTTCCCGCGCTACGTGGTGAACACGAGCGGCGACGAGTGGCCCACGCAGCAACGTCTGCTCAGGGTGCGCGACTGGCTCCGCGACAACCGCTTCACGCCCGTGCAGGCGCTCAAGGCCGAGCTCGGCGGCGGCATCTGGCTGCGCACCTCCGTGCATCACAGCGAAGACGCCGGCATCCGCCTGCACACGCTCTTCGTTCCCCAGGAAAGCGGCGCGATCACCGTGTGCTTCAGTCTGGTCAGCAAGGCGCAGTCGGGCCGCCGCTACGTGACTGACAACCTCTACATCCCCTTTGGCGGTTTCTATCCGGAGAACTGGCACGTCGAGCGCACGCCGTGGCGCCGGGCGCTGCCGGCGCTGGTGGCGCGCCACCGCCAGCGGCTTGCCGCCGCCAAGGAGCGCACCGAGCCGTGGGACCTGAGCCCGCTCGACGACATCAACCAGCAGCAGCAGCAGATGGAGGTCGTCAACATGGAGCTGGGTTACCTGCTCCCGCATGCAGACCGGGAGGAATACGGCAAGATCACCCCCGAGGGACGCTTCCGGGTGTGGAAGGAAGCCTGGCTGCTCGATTACTTCGGCCGGTCACAGCGTTATTGAGCACGTCGGCAATCGAATGTGAAAACCCCGGCCCGCCGCAAAAAAACTCGTCTCAGCCGCCCGGCCCGCTAACAACCAGACCATGTTTCTGTTCGCCGTCACCGCCCTCGAGAAACTCCAGACCCTCAAGCCCGACGTCTGGCTGAAGATCGGCATCGCCGTGGGGGTATTTATCCTGGCGATCCTGCTCTGGCGCCGGATCATGAAGATGAACAAGATCGTGGCCGGCGTCGTGGTCTTCGTGGTCGTCACCGTGGTGTTCTTTTCTTGGGTGTATAACCGCAACGAACCCCGGTTCCTCACGCCGCTCGTGAACAAGATTGCGCCCTTCTTCCCAAGCGCAGGCGCCTACGACACCAAGCAGAAGAGCACGCCCAAGCCCTGAGGCGCAGCGAGTTGGGTTATTACACGCGGCCGCCCAAAAACGGGTTGGTGTTTGCGGAGGCCGGTGCTAGACACGGCGTTCCCTATGGCCAAAACCCACTCCGACATCGGACTCATCGGCCTCGCCGTGATGGGTCAGAATCTCGCGCTCAACATAGCCGATCACGGCTTTCAGATTTCGGTTTATAACCGCACCGTCGAGAAGACGGACAAGTTCGTCGCGGAAAACCCAAATACCCCCGGCGGTCTCGTCGGCACGAAGACCCTCGAGGAGTTCGCCGCCTCCCTCGCCAAGCCCCGCAAGGCGGTCATCCTCGTTCAGGCCGGCAAGGCCACCGACGCCGTCATCGACGGCCTCGTGGGCGTGTTTGAGCCGGGCGACATCATCATCGACGGCGGCAACGCCCTCTGGACCGACACCATCCGTCGCGAAAAGGCGCTGAAGGAAAAGGGTCTCCGCTTCATCGGTTCCGGCGTGTCTGGCGGCGAGGAAGGCGCGCGCTTCGGCCCGGCCCTCATGCCCGGCGGCGATCCGGCCGCCTACAAGGAACTCGCCCCCGTGTGGAACGCGATCGCCGCCAAGGTCGATGCGAAGACCGGCGTG
>JAUPWC010000224.1 GCA_030916665.1 Verrucomicrobiota bacterium | reverse complement strand
TCGCTCAGCCACGAGGACGGCCTGCCCCACGTGCTTTTCGAGCGCGAGCCCGCCGAGGAGCTGGGCTATCTCTTCTTGCCGCACGCGGCGCGGAACGTCGCGGCCGTCACCGGCGCCTGCCTGCTCACCCGCACCGATCTCTACCGCCAACTCGACGGCTTCGACGAGCCGAAGCTCCAAGTCGCCTACAACGACGTCGATTTCTGCCTGCGCGCCGGCGACGCCGGTTTCCGCACGGTCGTCAGCCCGCAGGCCGTGCTCCGTCATGTCGGCAGCGCGTCGCGCGGTCAGGTCTATGCCGAGCGCGAGCATGTCGCTTACATCGCCCGCCACGGCACGCGCCGCGATCCCTACCTCAACGAAACGCTCTCCTTCCCCCCGCGCAACCTGCCGCTCAATCCCTACCATCAGCGCTGTGCCGAAACGGCCCGGCCGTTCCGCGCCCTGCTGGTCACACCCAATCTCAAGTTCGAGGGTGCTCCCATTTTCCTATTCGAGCTCGCACGCTTCCTCGCCGCGCAACCCGGGGTGAGCATCACCATCGCGACGGCCGAGGACGGCCCGCTCCGCGCGCGCTTTGAGGCCGCAGGTCTCAAGGTTGAGCGCTGGGATGTTTCCGCACTCACCAGCGCAAAGACCCCGGACGCCTTCGCCGCCGCCCTGAAACAGTTCGCCACCACACGCGCCTGGGATGACGCCGAGGTCATCATCGGCAACACGCTGCTCAGTTTCTGGGCCGTGCACTTGGCCAACCACCTCGGCAAGCCCTCGGCGCTCTACCTCCACGAGAGCAGCGCGGTGAAACGCTTCTTCCATGCCTCGCTGCCGCCGCTCATGCACCCCGTGGCCGAGGAGGCGCTGCGGCTCGCGACCCGCGTCGTGTTCACCGCGCAATCCACCCGCGCCATCCACGAGGAGCATAACCTCAACGACAACTTCCGCCTGCTGCCGAGCTGGGTGGATTTCGCCCGCATCGACGCGTTCGCCGCCGCCAACCCGCCCGCCGAGCTCCGCCGCAAACATGGCCTCGACCCCGACGCGGCCGTCGTCGTCAACATCGGCTCCGTCTGCGAGCGCAAGGGCCAGCACATCTACATCCGCGGCATCGATCTCCTGCGCAAGGAACTGCCCGGTCTCTTCCCCGGGAAGAAAATCCAGTGGGTCGTCGTCGGCGCGCGCGACGGGCTCTACATGGAAACGCTGCGCGAGGACATCGCGCTCATGGGCCTGCAGGACACGGTCAAGGTCTTCGCCGAGACGCCCGACATCTACGACTTCTATCGCCTCGCCGACCTGCTCGTCTGCACGAGCTTTGAAGAGTCCTTCCCGCGCGTGATTCTCGAGGCGATGGTCTTCGGCAACCGCATCGTCAGCACCGATGTGAACGGCATCGCCGAGATGCTGACCAACACCGACGAAGCCTACCTCGTGCCCGCCGGCGACCAGCACAAGCTCGCCACCGCGCTGCAACGCGCGCTCGCCGACCACTTCGCCGGCAGCACCAAGATGATCTCGATGGCCCGCGCCCGGGCCGCCCGCCACTATCACCACAGCCGCACCCTGCCCCGGCACCTGCAGGTCGTCCGCGAAGCCTGGCTCGGCTGAGCCTCCGCATGACCGCGCCTGACTGGAAATCCGCGATTGAGATCCATCCGGCCGGATGGGTTTGTCCTGCGGAACCGTTCTGGGTCGCCGGTTGGATCGTGTCGCCCACCCTCGTCCCGGTGGAGGTGCGGGCTTGGCTCGGACCGGTGCCGTTCCTCGGGCTCTGCGGCCTGCCGCGACCGGACAAGGAAACTGAAATCCGCGGACGCGCCGGCCCGCCGCAGGCGGGTTTTTCCTTTCTGCTTAAACCCGTTCCCGGTGCGACGGAACTGCGCATCGAAGCCTGCGACCAACACGGCCGCTGGACGGAGATTTTCCGCCAAGCGGTCAGCAGTCCCGGCCTCGCCACCGCGCCGGTCCAACCACCCCCTGACCCGCAACCGCTGCTGCGACTGCTCCGGGCCCGCCAAGCCCGGCCCCATGAAAAGTGGACCGACCTCGCCCGAGAAATTCTCGCGGCGGAAGCCGCGACCCCTTTCGATGTCATGCCGAGCGAACCCTTCAAGGGTGCGCTGGAGCAGCTCGAATCCCGGGCTGCCGTGCAATACGACCACCTGCTCGTCACCGGATGGGTCGCGCACCGCCAGCAACGCATCGTCCGCCTGACCGCGTTTCTCGACACCGCCGCACCGCTGCCGCTCGTGCATGGACTGGAGCGGCCCGACGCCCACACGCTCTTTCCCGACTTGGTCGATGCCGGACGTTCGCGATTTGCCGGCTACCTGCCCGTCCCCGGTCACCTGCCCCGCCCGCTGGCGCTGCGCATTTTCGCGGAACTCGCCGATGGACGCACGGAACTGGTCTTCCTGAAACGCTTTCACCCGGTGCTCACCAGTGGCCACGGCACCGATCTTCCTCCGTTCTCGCGTTGGAAATTTGTCTGCGCCACCTGGGCGCTTCGTGACGCCGGATGGGGCGAGGGCTGGGCCCCGGGCATGCTCCCGGTTGTCCGCCAAGCCGCGCGCGAGGAATACCGCACCGCCGCCCCGGCCGCGCACGCGCCTCCGGCACAGACTGACCCCGCGTCGCCGCCCCGCCCCGCGCAGCTTCAGGTCACGCTGGTGACCCACAACCTCAACTTCGAGGGTGCGCCGCTCTTTCTCGTCGAATAC
>JAUPWC010000223.1 GCA_030916665.1 Verrucomicrobiota bacterium | reverse complement strand
GTCGTAGCCGCCGCAACGGACGAGGCGGTTGTTCGCGACCACCGTGATGCCGCTGAAATTGTTGTCGATGCCCCTGCCCTCGTGGGCGGTCGGGAAGGTCGTGCTGATCAGAATGCCCGAGCCCGTGCCGATGTCGGTGAACAGGCAGTCCTCGATGCGGTTGCCCAGCCCGCCGTAGAGCGAGGCGCCGTTGGCGAGCCACGTGAGCTGGCCGGTCGAGCGGCGGATCACGTTGTTGCCCGGCTTGCCGTCGAAGTCCGCGTAACCCTGGTCCTCCACCACCGGCCACACGGCGTAGCAGTCGTCGCCGGTGCCGCGCGCAGTGCAGTTCTGCACCGCCGAGTGGCTGGTCCCGACGCAGAAGTTCACGCCGTCGGCGATCAGGTTGCGAAAGCGGCAGCCGTCGATCACGAGGTTGATGCCGTTATACACCCACACGCCCGCCTTCGTGTGCTCGATCCACAAGCGCGAGACGGAGGCGTCCCGGCAACCGGCGCCGACGACGCCGTCGTTGGGCTCCTGGTCGTTCCGGTAGTTGAGGTGTCCGAAAATCGCGAAGTCCGCGAGATGCACGTCGCGGCCGGAGAGCTTGAACCGCACGCGCCGCTCGGCCTGCCCGTAGAGCGAGGCGTCGCCCACGAAGGTCGTGTGCCACATGCCGGCACCCTGGATCGTCACGCCGGAGGGCACGATGATGTCGCCGGTGAGCTTGTAGTCGCCGGCCGGCACCCAGACGGTGCCGCCCTGCTTCGCGGCGGCCGCGACGGCTTTTTGCAGTGCCTTGGTGTCGTCGGCCGTGCCGTCGCCGCGCGCGCCGAAATCAAGGACGGAGAGCGAACCCGCCGGTGACTCCACGGGAGCGGGCACCCGTTCAAGGTCCAGCAAGTCCACGGTGCAGGCGATGCCGTCGTCCGTCACCTTCTCCAGCCGCACGGTGTCGCCGGCCTTGATCGTCAGGCCCTTCAGGCGGAGTTCGTCGTAGAAGTTGCGCGGCTTGCCCTGCGCGGGGTCGTTCGAGAACGGGTAGTTGCCGTAGAGCCACATGTTGCGCGAGCTGAGCGCCAGCGTGCGAACCGGCTGGCCGTTGATCAAAAGCCTGAGCGACGACTCCACGCCGCCACCCTTCGGCGCGTCCGGCAGGTGGAAGCGCAGCACCAGCGAGTCAAAGTCGCCGGGCGACGCGACCTCCAGGTGCTCGCCCGCGCGCGCGAGTTGCACGGCCTGCTGACCCGACGACTCCACCTCGACGCGATGCGGCCCGTAATGCGGCGCGAGCACCGTGCCGTTGGTGCGCATCGTCTCCGCCTCGATCGTCGTCCACGGGATGTCGGCGCCGATCTGGGCGGCGACCGGAACGAGCAACCCGAATGAGCATAGGACCAGCAACAGGTGGAGCGCGTTGACCCCAACGCGCTGGAATTGGGCGAACATGGAAAAACGCGTTGAGGTCAACGCGTTCCACCCGGCTGCGGAGTATCGATCATTCATGATAGGTTTTCTTTCAGCCGACCTTCGATACCTCGATGGCCGGAGCGCGGCTGAGCTTCACCGCCACGGCGTGCCCAAATCCGCAGACTACTTTCTGGCCCGCCACCACAAAAGTGTGGTCGCGCACATTCCCCGCGTGCGGCGTGATCGTCACCTCGTCCCGGCTGAGGCGCACCCGGAAGCGGTCGCCGCGGTGCTCCAGCGCAAATTCCATTGTCCGCCACTTCGCGGGCAGTCGCGGGTTGAGCACGACGGTCTCGCCCTCCACGCGCAGGCCGCCGAAGCCGAGGACCGCGACCATCCACGCGCCGCCGTTGGCCGCCGGGTGCGAGCCGCCGATGAAGATCGTGCCGACGTAGAGCTTGTAGCGCGCCTTCAGGTCGATCTCCGCGGTCTTCAGGAAATACCGGTAGGCGCTATCGAGGTTGCCGAGCTGAGCCGCGACCATCGCGTAGGCGCTCGCGCTGAGGCTGGAGCCGTGCTCGGTGCGCGGTTCGTAGTAGGCCCAGTTGGCGCGCAGCACCTCGGCGGGATAGCGCGCCCGGAACAGGTTCAGCATCATCACCACGTCGGCCTGCTTGATGAGCTTGGTCGGCACGGCGAGGCCCTGGCCGGCGCCGAGGTATTCGTGCGGATGGACCATCTTGGACTTCAATTCGTCCAGTGACGCGTCGCGCAGCGCGAAGTAGCCCTCGAACTGCTCGATCACGCCGGTGGCGGGCTCGGGCGCCGGCACGAAGAGGCGCGTGGCGGCGTCGGCGAAGCCCGCCAACTCGGCCGCGATGTCAAGCTTGGCGACCAAGGCCTTCAGCGCCGCGGGATGATGCTTCTCGAGGTGTGCGACGGCCGCGCCGGCGATGACGAAGGTCTCGCGCACCACGGCGTTGGTGAAGGCGTTGTTGTTGACGCGCTCGTGGTATTCGTCGGGCCCGACCACATCGAGGATCTCGTAGCGGGCGCGGTCCTTCTTGAAGTAGGCGTAGGAGTAGTAGAACCGAGCACACTCCAAAATGACCTCCGCGCCGCCTTCGAGCAGCAGGCGGTCGTCGCCGGTCACCGCGAAGTATTCCCACAGCGCGATGGCCACGTCGCCGCTGATGTGAACCTGCTTGTCACGGAAATGCGTGCGCAGCTCGCGGCCGGTGGTCGGGTCGCCGATGTTGAAGTAGGTGCAGGCGTCGTCGCCGGTGTCCTGGCTTTCCCAGGCGTAAAAGGCCCCGCGGTAGCCCGGCCCCTCCGAGCGGGCCTTGCGCCGCGCCCCGTCGAGCGTGCGGATGCGGTAGCGCAGGAGTTCCACCGCTTTCTCCGGGCAGGTGTGCAGGAAGAACGGCAGCATGAACATCTCCGTGTCCCAGAAGACCGCGCCCTTGTAAACCTGCCCCGACAGCGCCCGGGCCGGGATCGAGTGGGCGCTGCCGGCGACCGGCGCGACCATGAGCAGCTGCAGGATGCTGTAACGCAACGCGAGCTGCGCCTCGTCGTCGCCCTCGATGAGCACGTCGCTGCGCTCCCAGCGGCGGCGCCACTCGGCCGCGTGCGCCTCGAAGGCGGCCTGATAACCGGCGTCGCACGCACGTCGCACGACGGCGACCGCGGCATCGGCTGGCGCACCTTCGTGACGGTCCTGATCGGTGAAAACGGCGAAGAACTTCGTGACCGTGCAGACTTGGCCGGCCTTCGCGCGCAGGCGGAACACGCGCAGGTTGCGGCTCCCGGCGGTCGCGTGTTCCTCGGAAGCGAGATCGGTGGCGACCGTCTCGGCGACGGCGACGCGCCGGGCCGCCTCGTGCGTCTTGCCTTCCGTGCACAGCACGCCGTCGCGAAGACTCGCGCTCAGTTTCGGCAGGTGCGGGCCGTTCAGATCCCAGATGTTGCCATCAATGCCGGTGCGGATCGTGAGCTCGGCGTCCTGATCGCAGGCCACGGAAAAACGAACGACGCCGAGATTGGGTTGGTCCGCGCTGAGAAAGCGCACCGACCGAATCGTGACCTGCTTGCCACCCACCGCGAAGACCGTCTCGCGCTCAAACACCGCATCGGCAAAGCGCAGCGTCTGGCGGTGCCGCACCACGGACTCAGCGCGGGCGGAAAGCTCCACCCCGTCCACCGTCACGCACGTGTAGCCGCCGTTGGGCGCGTTGACCGGCTCGCGCCACGCCGCGCCGACCCGGTCGAACAGCCCCGCGAGCGTCACGCCGACCGATTCGTCGGGGCCGAACTCGTCGAGCGTGCCGCGACAGCCCATGGTGCCGTTGGCCAGCTGATACATGGTGGCCCGGCGCATGATGCTTTCGCGATCGCCCGTGCATTCGGTGGTGCTGATTTCCCAAAGGTTTTTCATCAAGAGTTGCGCGGGCCCGGGGTGTCCTGCACCCGGAGCATCGCCACCGCGGCGGCGACCATCGCCACCCCGCCGAGCAACAACGCGTTGACCGCGTGCCCGTCGAACACCGTTCGCACGAGCAGGCCGAGCACCGCTGCGGCCACGATCTGGGGGATGACGATGAAGAAATTGAACATGCCCATGTAGACACCCATCTTCCGGTAGGGCACGACGCTGCTGAGGATCGCGTAGGGCAGCGTGAGCAGGCTCGCCCAGGCGATGCCCATCCCGACCATGGAGATCAGAAGCAGCTGGGGATCGCGGAAGAAATACATGGAGCCGAGTCCGATGCCGCCGACGACCAGGCAACCGACATGGGTGAGAACGCGTCCGGCGCGGCGGGCCAGAACCGGCAGTGCGAACGCCACGAGCGCCGCGACGCCGTTCCACACAGCCATCAGCACGCCGACCCAGTCGGCGCCGTCATTGTAGGCCTGGCTGCGCGGATCGCTGCTGCCGAAGTGGTGGCTCGTGACCGCCGAGGTGGCGTAGATGAAGAATGCGAAGAGCGCGAACCACGTGAGCATCTGCGCCCAGGCGAGGCGCTTCATCTGCAGCGGCATGTTGCCGAGGTCGTGCATCAGGCCGACGAGGCCGCGCAGGCCTCCCGTGCGGTGCGCCCAGGCGGCGACGAGTTGCAACAGGCCGTAGCCGGTGGCGCCAACGGAGAGAATGTAGAGGCCCTTGTCCCATTTCAGCCCGTAGATGAATGCGGTGAGCACGAGACCGACGAAAAGCCAGAGGAAGCCGCCGCGGGTCGCCTGCCCGGCATCGAGGGTGATTACTTCCTCCGCGGCCGCGGTTTCCTTCGTCTCACCGTGGAAGGCGCGCTGCTGCTCGGGCGAATACTCCTTCACCCGCAGGATCGTCCACAGCACGGCGCCGAAGAACACGACGCCACCGAGGTAGAACGACCATTTCACCGAATCGGGCAGCAGCCCCGCCGCCGCGGTGTTGGCCACGCCGAACCAGTTTGTGAGCATGTAGGGCAGCAGGGAGCCGACCACCGAGCTGGCGCCGATGAAGAAGGTCTGCATCGCGAAACCGGTCGTGCGCTGCTCATCCGGCAGCATGTCGCCCACGAACGCGCGCATCGGCTCCATCGTCACGTTGATCGCGGCATCGAGGATCCACAGCATGCCGGCGGCGAACCACAGCGCCGGGGAATTGGGCATCACGAGCAGCGCGAGTGAGGCGCAGATCGCGCCGCCGAGGAAATACGGTTTCCGCCGCCCCAGCCGGTTCCAGGTGCGATCGCTCAGGTAGCCGATGATCGGTTGGACCACGAGGCCGGTGACGGGGCCCGCGATCCAAAGGATCGGGATCTCGTCCACCTTGGCGCCGAGCGTCTCGAAGATGCGGCTCACGTTGGCATTCTGCAGCGCGAAGCCGAACTGGATGCCGACGTAGCCGAAGCTCATGTTCCAGAGCTGCCAGAAACGGAGGATAGGTTTGGGGGTCATGGCGAGAGCCCACCAAGTTTCGGAAGTGATGGCATCAAGATTCTCCGGAATGCCCGATGTAGGGTCGGCGCTTGCGCCGACCTAACGCACGAGGTCGGCCCAAGGGCCGACCCTAAAAGCTTGGATCCTTCGCAGGGCTCAGGATGACGCTGCTGGAGATGGGCAGGATTCATCGAATTCCCTCCCGCTTCGCCCGTGTCGCCGCGTCGATTTTGGCCAAGTTGATCTCTCCGAGGTCCTGCACCACCACATCGGCGCCGTGCTCGCGCAGTTCCTGCGCATTGCCCTCGCGCGCCACCCCGATCACGAGGCCGAAACCCCCGGCGGCGCCGGCGCGGACGCCGGAGACCGCGTCCTCCACCACAACCGTGCGCGCCGGCACGACACCGAGCGCGCGGCAGGCGGTGATGAAAATGTCCGGGTGCGGCTTGCCCCGCAGGCCCAGGCCGGCGGAGACCAATCCGTCCACCACGGTGGCGAACAGGTGGGTCGTCTGCGTCTTTTCGAGAATGGGCGCGGCGTTGCGGCTCGAGGTGGCGAGGCCGACCTTGAGGCCTTCCCGACTCAGACTCTCGATCAGCGCGACGGTAGAGGCGTAGAGTTTCACGCCCGCGGTCGCGATGATCGCGTTGAACAGTTCGTTCTTCCGATTGCCCAGGCCGCAGACCGTCTCACGGCCGGCCGGATCTTCCGGTGTGCCCGGCGACAGGTGGATGCCGCGCGAGACGAGAAAGGTTTCCACGCCCTGGTAGCGCGGCCGGCCGTCCACGTAGGCCCGGTAGTCGTGGCCATGCGTGAACTCGCGAAACGCTTCTCCGTCGCGCCGCTCGCGCAGGCGCAGGTATTCATCGAACATCCGCTTCCATGCCGTCGAGTGCACCGCGGCTGTGTCGGTGACGACGCCATCCATGTCGAAGATGACCGCGTCGAACGAGCGGGCGGACGAGGTGGCGGCGGACAGCGACACGGGACGGGCGGGTGAATCCACGAGGAGAGACATGGGCGGTTTGAAGGGTGGAGCGCGTTGACCCCAACGCGCTCGGGCACGCGATGCGGCGCAGGGTCTCGAACAACGCGCTGAGGTCAGCGCGTTCCACCGAAAAGACGCGCCCGGCCCCACGCCGGGCGCGTCCGCTTGATCAGAAGCTGAACGTGTTGGTGAGGGTGAAGGACTGACCCGAGACGATGCGCCAGGCGGCCACGGTGCCGTCGGGCTGGTAGGTGATCGGGATCAGGCCCTTGTTCTGGAAGGCGTCCTTCACGTTGAACTGGACGTGCCAGTCGAGCTTGTCGGACAGCTTGCGGCTGTAGCCGACCCACAGGTCCACGTTGGTCTCGCTGGGACCGCGGTAGGGCTGGTTGAGGTCGTATTCGACGGTCGTTGGGTCGTTCGGGTTGCCGGTCGGCGGATAGCCGAGGATGACGCTGCTCTGGTAGCGCACGCCGCCGCCGACGTGCAGGCCCTTCAGCCGGCCCTCGGTGAACTCGTAATTGGTGATCGCGTTCACGCGCCACTCGCGGAGTTCGGGCACCGTGGTGTTCTCGACCAGCTGGGCGAGACGCCATTCGCTGCCGGGCGCGGCCACAAGACCTTCGCCATCGAACCAGTTCTTGCCGGCGGTCACGACGTCCTCCGTGCCCCAGTAGTGGTGCAGCGACTTGACGCCGTCCTGGACCTTGAGAGCCGAGGCGACGAGCTCCATGAACTCGCGCATGTTCGCGTTGCCGATGTTGGTGCGGCGGGCGTCGGTCTTGCTGGCGTTGAGGAGCAGGCGCCAGTTCTTGACCGGCTGGGCGCTCAGCTCGATTTCCCAGCCCTTGGAGACGTTGTCCTCGGTGATGGCGAAACCGGTCGGCACGCTGTAGGTGACCTCCGCGGTCGAGGGACCGAAGTTGCCGAAGGTGTTGATGCGCCAGGCGGACCAGAAGCGCGGATCGACGGCGCGCTGGAAGGTGCGGGTGTTGTCGATGATCTTCTGTTCCAGGGCCGGCGACACGATCCAGGCGCCGTCGGCGGAGAGGATCTCACCGGGCTGCAGCGGACGGTTGGCGAAGTAGTGGAAGTTGTAGCGCATCGGCTCCCACACGCCGGTGTTGCCGTTGAAGATGTCGCTCGAGCTCCCGGTCTGGCCGGCCGCAGTGGCATCGTAGCCCCAGGGGCGGATGTTATAGCCGAAGACGTTGGCGAAGTTCTGCGTGAGCTGCATCCAGTTGCCGATGGAGGCGGCGTTGATCTGGGTGCTACTCGCGTTGGAATTGCTCGTCTCGTAGCGGTTCACGCGGAGCGAGTAGCGGCCGTCCTTGGACGCGACGAGCAGGCCGTGGTCAACGGTCTTGCCGGCGGGCGCGGGCAGCGCCTCGCCGTAGATGTCCACGCGGCTGGCGTCGGGCTTGAAGTTGGTCGAGCGGTTGTAATACAGGCTGACGTTCACCGGCAGGCGCTCCGAGAGGCCGCGGAGGAACGGCAGGTCCGTAATGTGCGCCACGAAGCTGTAGGACTTGGACTCGACCTCGGCGCGCTGGCTGGTGGCCGGCAGCTTGTAGTAACTCGGGCTGAGGTTGACCGCGCCGCGATCGGCGCTGACCGGGAAATCGTTCGGCGACATGTCAAAGCCCCAGGACTCGGCGATGTCCTTGCGCCAGCCGACGGTGCTCACGAGGGAGTTGTCGAGCCATTTGCCCTGCCAGACGAAGGCCTGCGACTCGGTCGTGGCCTTGGACAGCGAGGCGCGCGTGGTGAGGCGGTCGCGGTTTGCGGCCGAGGCCTCGGCGTCCACCAGGTTGAGCGTGGTGGTGCTCCAGCCTACGTAGTTGGCGGGATTCTCCGCCTGGGTCGAGTTGCGGGACGGATCGCCGGCCAGATAGAAACCGTTCTGCCAGGCATCGCCGGGGTTGACCGTGCCTTTCCAGGTGGAGTTGAAGTAACGGATCGCGCCGCTGGCCATCGCGGGGTTGCCACCGAGCGACGGCAGGTAGGCGCCGTTGAGGGATTTCCCGAGCAGGGAGTCGCCGAGGTAGATAACCTGGGTCGGAACGAGCGCGCCGTTGAAGCGCTGGTCGGAGCGGCCGGAGAGGTTGTAGTAGGAATTGTCGAAGATGCCGTAGCGCTGCCAGGTGCGGCCGTCGCTCTCGGCCTGCTCCTTGCCGACGAGGCCGGTGAGCGTGTGCAGGCCGAGGATGCGGCGGATCCAGGTATTGTCCTTCTCCTTGAAGTCGTGCTGCACGAAGGCGGTGGCGCGCACGGCTTCGCGCTCGGTGTCAACGGAGCGGTTGCTCCAGGCATTATTGGACGAGACGAAGGCGCGGCCGACGTTGGGGTTCTTGGTGCCGTTGGCATACGGCTCGCCGGAACCGAGTCCGGCGTCGGGCGAACCGTCGCCATAGACCGCCATCGGGTCCACCTGCAGGCGGACCTCGCCGGGCAGCACGGCCTTCTGGCCGTTCTCATACTTCTCGCGCGAGACATCGAGCGAGATGCCGGCCCGGTTGTGAAAGTAGGTCTGCGAGAGGCTCACGTTGCCGACGTTGAAATCCTGCCACTCGCGCTTGGTGTCGCCGTCGATGAGGCGGTTGTAGAAGTCGAAAGCCGAGGAATCGCTGATCAGATTGTTCTTCCAGAGGCCGGCCTTGGAATAGGGCGCGCCGGCGTTGATCGCCCACTGGGCGGTGCCGTTGAGCGAGACCCAGCCGTTGTCCGGCATGGCGGCGATGCCGCCGTCGACGCTGCCGTTGGAGCCGAGGCCGCCGCTGACGAAGGCGCCAATGACGTCGGTCACCATCATGGTTTGGCTGCCGCCCGACGTGAACACCGTCGGGCCGGAGCGGCCGGACGGGAAGGCGAAGGTTCCGAGCCAGGGCTGGTAGGCGGGATTCTTCGCGCCGGTGGAGGCGAGGTTCACGCGGAACTGGCCGTGATTAGGCCGGCCGGAGAGGTGGTCGAAGGCCTGAAACTGGTTGTAGGTGGCCTGGTTCAGCTTGGTGAACCACGGCGTGATGGCGTCGGCCGGCGGCAGCGTGCGCGGGTTGTTGCTGTCGATCTTGCCGGCCTCGAAGTTGGCCTTGATGGACGTGAGCATGCCGTCGCGGTTGAGGGCCTTGGGCTCGTAGCGGAGGGCGGCATAGACGCGGCGATCCTTGGAGAACGCGGGGTCCTGGCGGAATTTCTCGTCCTCGGCCAGCAGCGAGAGGCGGACGGCGAGTTCCTTGGGCAGGAGCACGCGGTTCACGTCGAGCGTGCCGCGCGTGCTGCCGTAGTTGTCCACGCGGACCTCGGCGGTGCCGGAGTTCTTGAACTGGGCGGTCTTCAGGCCGGTGTTGATGATGCCCGCGGGGCTGCCCTGGCCGAACAGGATGGAATTGGCGCCGCGCTGCAGGTCCACGCGATCGACGTTGTAGGAATCCCACGGCACGTCGGAGCGGAAGAAGTCGCGGGTGTTGTCCGCCGCCGCGAGGCCGCGCACGCGGGTGTTCTCGTTGGGACGGACGGTGTCCTCGTTGAGTTGGGCCGCGTCGCCGAAGCCGGCGAAGTTGCCGCGCGAACCGCCGACCTCGGTGCCGACGGTGTATTGGAGCAGCGAGTTGTTGTCGGTGGCGCCGACGTCCTGCAGGAATTCCTTGGTGACCACGGTCACCGCGCTGCCGATGTCGCGGAGCTGGGTGTTGAGGCGGTTGCCGGCGAGCGTGGTCGCGGCGGTGTAGCCTTCGCTGCCGGAGGTGGCGGTGACCTCGAAGGGGGTGAGCACGAGGACTTCTTCCTCGGCGGCGGGGGTGGCCGGGGCGGCGGTCTGCGCGAGGGCCAGCGGGACGGCGCAAAGGGCGATCAACAGACAGGGGCTCAGGCGGCTCGCCAGCGGCTGAAGGAGTCCCGTTCGGGACACCGGCATATCCGGAGACATCCGGAGCGGTTTGGAGGTTTTCATGGGAGGGGTGAACACGCGCCGTCGAGATGGGGTTAGGTTTTGGCCGACGGCAGGGGCCGATGTTCGCTTGATACCTCTCCCGCGCGACCGGGCCATCCCCGGCGACTGCAAACGTTGCGGAAGCGAGAGAAGGCAGAAAGCAAAAAGGCCCGCGGATTGCTCCGCGGGCCTCCAAGATTCTATCCGCCCTGGGGCGCCGGATCGGGAGCAGTTTCCACGCAAACTCCCCGTCCGCGCCCCAAGGCGGTAGAAATTAGGCTGCCGTCCCGCGGCACCGGCACCGGATGGCTTCCACGCAAACCATCCAGTCCGTGCCGCAGGGCGGCAGAAGTGAACAAAGAGAAGAGAATCCTTTAAACGCGGAGAACACAGAGAGCGCGAAGGCAAGCCCCCCTCTCCTCGTCACCCGGTTCCCGAGCAACACACCCCGCCCTTCGGGCACCCCTCTTGATAGAGGGGATTCTGTCTTTGTGCTTTTTGTGCTTTTTGTGGCCACGGTTTCAGGGATCGAAAATCAGTCGCGCCACAGCTGCATGCTCCGCAGGTAATTGCCGCGCTCGTAGGCCTCAGGGTCGGGGCAGTTGCGCAGGCTGAGCGCGCCGCGAATCTGGCTGACGCTCTGGTATTCATGCTCCTCCATCCAGCGCAGGAGACCGGTGCGCAGCACGGCGAGTTCGCCGGGGCCGTGCTTCAGCAGCGCGGCGACCACCTGCACGGCGTCGGCGCCGGTGAGGAGGGCCTTCACCACGTCCTCCGGGCGGTGCACGCCGCCGCTGCACGCGAGGCTGAGCTTCACCTGGTCGCGCAAGAGGGCGAGCCAGCGCAGGCGCAGGCCGAGGTCCTCAGGCGTGGAGAGGTCGAGGTGCGGACGCACCTCCAGCGACTCGACGTCGATCTCGGGCTGGAAAAAACGGTTGAACAGCACGAGGCCGTCGAGTTTCTCGCGCTCCAACCAGCCAGCGAGGTGCGCGACCGAGGTGTAGAACGGCGAGAGTTTCACCGCGACGGGAATCTTCACGGCACCGCGCACGGAGCAGGCGATTTCGACCACGCGCTGCTCCAGCTCGGCACCGGTGACGTCGCGCTGGGTGGCGAGAAAGTAGGTGTTGAGCTCGATCGCATCGGCACCGGCCTCCTCCAACAGCTGCGCGTAGGCGAGCCAGGAGCCGAGCTGCGTGCCGTTGAGCGAGGCGATGACCGGCAGGCCGGTGATGCGCTTGATGACGGCGAGGCGGTCGAGGTATTCGTCGGGCCCGAGCACGTAATCGCCGGTGTCGGGGAACATGGTCGTGGCCTCGGCAAAGTTGTCCTGCCAGCGCACGATGTGCCGGTCGAAGGCGACCTGGTTGCCCTCGAGCTGTTCGGCAAACAGCGAATGCATGACAAACGCGGGCGCGCCGGCGTCCTGCAGACGGCGAATGCTGTCCATATTGTCCACCAGCGGTGACGCGCCGGGGATGAGCGGGTTGGCCAGCTTGAGCCCGAGATAGGTGGTCGTCAGGTTCATGGCGTGGCGGGGCTGGCGGGTTTGCCGGCGGTCGCGGCCGGAGCGGCGGGTGCGGCCGTCGGCGCGGGCGCGGGCGGAACCGCGGCGGCCGTCTGGTAGCGGGCGAAGCGGCGGTTCACGGCCTCCTGCGCAAGCACCGCGAGATCCTTGGCGCGCTCGGGATCGGCGCGGAAGAGGGCCTGGAAGCGCAGCTCGTTGCGCGTGTAGGCGCTGAGCGGCTGCTTGGGCGGGCCCGAGTCGAGCACGGCCGCGGGCTTGCCCTCGGCGAGGCGCGCAGGGTTGTGGCGGAAGAGCGGCCACGAACCGGTCTCGACGGCGAGCTTCTGCTGGTCGAGGCCGTTGGCCATCGAGTAGCCGTGCGCGATGCAGTGCGAGTAGGCGATGATGAGCGAAGGACCGGGGTGCGCCTCGGCCTCGAGGAAGGCCTGGACGGTCTGGCTGTCCTTCGCGCCGAAGGCCACGCGGGCAACATAGACGCCGCCGTAGCTGGCCGCGATCATCGCCAGGTCCTTCTTGTCGGTGTCCTTGCCCGCGGCGCTGAACTTCGCGACCGCGCCGAGCGGCGTGGACTTCGACTTCTGGCCGCCGGTGTTGGAATACACCTCGGTGTCGAGCACGAGGATGTTGACCTTGCGGCCGCTGGCGAGGACGTGGTCGAGGCCGCCGAAGCCGATGTCGTAGGCCCAGCCGTCGCCCCCCACGATCCACACGCTGCGGGCCACCAGGTCGTCGGCCATGGCCCGGAGCCGGGCGGCGTCATCGCCTTCGACGTCGGCCAGCCGCGCCCGCAGCTGCTCGACCAACCCCCGCCGTTCGGCCACGGCCGCGTCGTCGCGCCCGGGGGC
>JAUPWC010000222.1 GCA_030916665.1 Verrucomicrobiota bacterium | reverse complement strand
CTGGGAGAACTCGCCGGTCGCCACGGGTGGGTTATCGATCTTTTCACCGGTCGCACGGCGACGGAGCAAAACCTGCGGACGATGCCGGCGCCGCGTTGCCTGCACCTCGCAACGCACGGATTCGTGCTGCCGGCGGGCCGCACTCCGGCGGAGACCGGCGGGCTGATGGACCGCGCCGGGCTGGCACTGGCGGGCGGGCGCGACACGATCGCCGCCTGGCGCGAGGGACGGCAGCCGCCGGCGGAGAGCGACGGCATTCTCACCGCACGCGAGGCGGCGGCGCTGGATCTGACCGGAACGGAACTGGTGACCTTGTCGGCCTGCGAGACTGCGGCGGGCGAAGCGGCATTGGGTGAAGGCGTGATCGGATTGCGCCGGGGATTCGCCCGCGCCGGAGCGCGCAATCTGCTGTTGACGCTCTGGCCCGTGCCGGACGACGAGACGGCGGCGTTCATGCGCCGCTTCTACGGCGCGTTGCTCGCCGGCCGACCGGCCGAGGAGGCACTGACGCAGGCCCGCCGGGAAACGTTGCAGGCCCTGTTGCCGGAACGTGGTCTGGCCGGCGCCGTGCGGGTGGTCGGAGCTTTTGTTCTCGATGTCCGCCACTGAGAAGCAAGACGCGCTCGACAGCGTTCTCTCCGTTCCCTTCGCTGTGGGGCGCGAGACTATGGAACGCGAAGAAGCCACGCCCCAAGCCCCCGATCTGGCCGGGCTCCAACGGGGGGAAGCGCGGGTCTGGCAGCGCGCCTTCGAGCTCCTGTGGGGGCCGGCCATCCGCGCCGCGCGGCGTCATCTGTCCGATGTCGGCGAGGCGGAGGACATGGCTGCGCAGGCGTTGCAGGAAGTGCGCGCGGCGATCGGTACTTGCCGCAGCTGGGAGGAGGTCGGGGCGCTCACGGTGGTGATCGCCCGCCGCCGGGCCATTTCGCGGCGCCGGGCGCTCGGGGCCCGCAAACGCCAGGCCGACCTGACCGTGGCGTTTGACGATGAACTGCTGCCCGATGACCGCGATCCTCCGTTGCTCGCCGCGCAACGGACGCTGGACGCACAGTCCCTGCTGGCCGGGTTGCCCACCGGACAGCGCCAGTTGCTCGAAAGGTATTTTCTCGCGGGGCTGACCTCGGAGGAAGTCGCCCGCGAAATGGGCGTGCCGGCGGTCACCGTCCGCAGCCAAATCTCCCGCCTGTTGGCCCAGATGCGCACGCGGATGAAAAACTTCCGAAACAAGGAGGCATCGGATTGCGATAACGCAACGGATGGCAGCACCCCATGACCGAAGCGGACTATCAAGATCTGGCCCTGCGAGTGGCCGAAGGGACCGCCTCGGCGGAGGAGCGGGCGCGCTTTGAGCAGGCCATGACGAACAAACCGCAACGGCGAGAAGAGTGGCTGCACCTGCGGGCGGAGCTGCGGCGGTTGCACGAAGGGCTCGGCGATGCCCACGACTTGGAGGGACCGGCGGTGGAGTTGCCGGCGGCGGTGCGGGCCCGTTTGCAACGCGGCGAAGCCGGACCGGGGGCGAGTGCTACCCGTCGTTGGTGGGTGCCGGCGGGTCTGGCGGCGGCTGTCGCCCTGGCTCTGCTTGTCTGGCGTTTTGATGCCACCCCGAACGGTCCGGCGGCGGCAACCGGCCCCTTGGTCGGCTATCTGCTGCCAACCAACGGAGCGGTGACCCTGCGCACGCCGACGGGCGAAAGCACACTCACGACCCCGAACCCCGTGCGGGTGAACGAACGACTGGAGTCCGGCACGGCGACCCTGCTGCGGTTGGACGGGCAGATGGTGACCGTGCGCCCGGGGGAAGTGATGCCGGCGGCAGGTGCCGCCGGAGCGGCGCGCTGGCTCGCCGTGCCGTTGGCGCAACTGGGCGGCGCGACCCGCGGCGGTGCAACCTGGCGACTGCTGGCGCCGCGCGGGGCTACGGTTTCGTCCGAGCCACTGATCGCGTGGGACGGACCGGCCGCCGAAAAGTGCGAAGTGCGCCTGATCTGTCTGACGAACCCGGAGGAGCCGGCCGGAAGCGCGAAGCCGGTGACATCACCGCTGGCTTTTGCGCGGCTTGGCCGCCGGGCGTTGCGCGCAGGGGAGATTTACGAAGTGTCGGTGCGCTCACTGGAGCGAGATCTGATGCTCGGGCACGCACGCTTCGTGGTGATGGACGGGGGATCGGAAACTCCGGGAGAAGCCGACGATCCGGCTGCCTTGGTGCGGCAGGCGGTGGCGGCGCTCCAGGCCGAGCCCGCGCGGCGGGGTGATGCCTGGCTGCTATGGCAACGGCTGCCGGCGGCGTGGCGCGAATCCGAACTGGGTCGCCGGCTCGAGGCCGAGACGCGCGCGCCTTGACGCGCGCCCGGACACCGACCTGCCGCCCCGGTGCTTCCCCTTCTCAGGCGGGGCGGGCCAACCCGGGACGGGCGGTGGTGGACAGCAGCAGGCGTTGCGCGGAGGTGCGCAGGAGGTTCAGGAGCGCCTCATGGCCCGGCGTGAGCACGATGCGACGGGCCTGCGTCCAGCCGATCAACACGAGTCCACCGATCGGGTCGCCGGCGGGCAGGGGCACGAGCACGAAGGCGGCGGGCGTGTGCGTGTCTCCTTGAAACCAGGCCGGCAGATAAGGCACCAGTGTCGGGGTGCGCGAGTCGTGGATCACGACCGCCTCGCGCCGCGCGAGCGCGATGCTGAAGACGGTTTTATCCGCGGGATGGACCGACGCGATGTCGAGGTGGTGTGTGGCGAAGGAGCCGAGGCCCTCCGCCAGGATGAAGGGACCGTCCTTGGCGGCGCGGAGGAACACCGCGCAGTCGTCGGCGGTGAAGCCGTCGCGCAGGGGGCGCAGCACCTCGAGCCAGGGCTCGCCGGGCGTGACCGTGCGCACGGGCTCGGGCACGAGGGTGATGGCGTCGGGCAGTTGGTCGCGGTTGACGGATTCCTCCACGCGAACGGGCCGGGTGGACGGACCGGCCGAGGCGACGGCGGGCTCGGGGAACGGCGTGGTTGAGGCGGGACGCGGCCGGGCCGCGCCGGAGTCGGCTGTTTCCAACGGCCGCCGCGCCGGG
>JAUPWC010000023.1 GCA_030916665.1 Verrucomicrobiota bacterium | reverse complement strand
GAAGGCCTCGCGTTCCTCGCCGACGAGTCCGCCTCGCCGACCCGCGCCCGCCTCGTCGCGAAGCTGAAGAAGGAATTCCCCCGCGCCATCTGGGCCGAATATGAGCCCGTGCAGGATGAGCCGCCGGTCGCCGCCGCGCAGGCCGCCTTCGGCAAGAACGTCAAGCCGGTCTATCGCTTCGCCCAGGCCAGGCGCATTGTCAGCATCGACGCCGATTTCTTCCACGCCGAGGCCGGCTCGCTCACCTACGCCCGCGATTTCGCCCAGGGCCGGCGCGTTTCCTCCAAGGAGGATGCCGACAAGATGAACCGCCTCTACGTGGCGGAGAGCGGCTTCTCGCTCACCGGCAGCATGGCCGACCACCGGCTGCGTCTCGCCAGCAACCACATGCTGGCCTTCGCCGCCGCCCTCGCCGGCAAGGTGCTGGGGACCTCCGTTTTCGAATCCCTGACCAAGGGTCTCGACATCAAGGCCGAGTGGGTGGAGCAGTGCGCCAAGGACCTCCTCGCGCACCAGGGCGAGAGCGTCGTCGTCGCCGGCGCGCACCAGCCCGCCGCCGTCCATGTGCTCGCCTACGCGATGAACGCCGGTCTCGGCGCCCTCGGCAAGACCGTGGATTTCGTCGCGATCGAGCCCTCGGCCGCCTCGACCATCCAGGCGCTCGCCACCGCCATCAAGGGCGGCTCCGTCAAGACCCTCTTCATCCTCAACGGCAACCCGGCCTACAACGCGCCGGCCGACCTCGATTTCGGTGCCTCGCTGAAGTCCGTGCCGCAGGTCATTCGCTACGGTTATTATCAGGACGAGACCTCCGCGCTGGCCGGCACCCACCTCGCCGCCACCCATTACCTCGAGTCGTGGGGCGACGCCCGCACGGTGGACGGCACCATCGTGCCGATCCAGCCGATGATCATGCCGCTCTTCAACGGCCTGAACGAGGTCGAGCTGCTCGCCCGTCTGGCCGGCGAGGCGAAGCCCGACGCCTACGAGCAGGTCTTCACGACCCGCGGCGGCGACCGGAAGGCCTTCGAGAAATTCCTGCACGACGGTTTCGCTGACGGCACGGCCCACAAGACCGTGGACGTCGCCTTCGACGCCCAGCGCGCCGGGGTGGTTTTGGCCAAGGTCCCGGCCTTCGTGGCCGTGGACAAGAGCAGCCTCGAGGTGCGCTTCGTCACCGACCACAAGGTGGACGACGGTCGCTTCGCCAACAACGGCTGGCTCCAGGAGTGCCCGGACCCGATGACCAAGATCGCCTGGGACAACGCGATCCTCATCAGCCCGCGCCTGGCCGCCGACCTCGGCATCGTCCCCGGCGGCAGCCTCCTGCAGGTCGCCCGCAAGGAAGAGGCCCAGTTCACCGTCGGCAAGGAGAACGCCTACCTCGGCGAGGTCACGGTCAACGGCCGCAAGATCACCGGCCCGCTGCACATCCAGCCCGGCCTGGCCAATTACACCATCGTCCTCCCGCTCGGTTACGGCCGCACCAAGACCGGCCACGTCGGCACCGGCGCGGGCTTCGACGCCTACGCCGTCCGCACCAGCGACGGCCTCGGTTATGCCACCGGCGCGACGATCCGCGTGACGGGCGAGCGGAAGCTCCTCGCCAACACCCAGGAGCACTGGTCCATGGAAGGCCGCGACATCGTGCGTGAGGCCAACGCGGACGAGTTCAGGGACAACCCCGGCTTTGTCACCGGCATCGGCATGGAGTCGCACTCGCCCGCCATCTACGGCGACATGCGGCCCGACGAGTTTGCCAAGCTTTCCGGCGAGGAGCGCGCCAAGATCACGGCCGCCCGCGCCGGGGCCACCCCGCGCGGCCAGTCGCTCTACGAGACGCCCGACCTCGCCGGGGAGAACGCCAGGTTCGACGGCCTCCACCAGTGGGGCATGTCCATCGATCTCAACACCTGCATCGGCTGCAACGCCTGCGTGATCGCCTGCCAGGCGGAGAACAACATCCCGATCGTCGGTCGCGAGCAGGTGCAGCGCGGCCGCGAGATGCACTGGATCCGGCTCGACCGTTACTATTCCGACGGCGGCGCGGATGCCGAGGCCTTCGGGGCCGAGGGCAACAAGGTGCTCCCCGAGGACCCGCAGGTCTCGATGCAGCCCATGACCTGCCAGCACTGCGAGCTCGCGCCCTGCGAGACCGTGTGCCCGGTCAACGCCACGGTGCATGACGAGGAGGGCCTCAACGTGATGGCCTACAACCGCTGCATCGGCACCCGCTATTGCGCGAACAACTGTCCCTACAAGGTTCGTCGCTTCAATTTCTTCGACTTCAACAAGCGCGCCACCGACTCCCTCTATATGGGCCCGCTCGGCCGCCAGAAGGAGATGCCCGAGCTCGTCAAGATGGTGAAAAATCCCGATGTCACCGTGCGCATGCGCGGCGTCATGGAGAAGTGCACCTATTGCGTGCAGCGCATCCAGCAGGCGAAGATCGCCCAGAAGCGGAAGACCGGCCTCAACGGCGTGCCCGAGATTCCCGACGGCACGTTCAAGGTGGCCTGCCAGCAGGTCTGCCCGGTCGAGGCCATCGAGTTCGGCAACGTCAGGGACGAGAAGAGCCGCGTCTCCCGGGCCAAGGCCCAGGAGCGCGACTACGCGGTCCTCGGCTACCTGAACGTCCGCCCGCGCACGACTTACCTCGGCAAGCTCCGCAATCCCAATCCGGCCATGCCCGATTACCAGTCGCTGCCCCTGAGCCGCATCGAATACAAGAACAAGAACTACCCGAAGAAGGCCGGCGACCAGGGCCATGATCACAACGGAGGGCACCATTAATGGGCTCGCACGCTTCTGATCATCCGGCTCCCGCCATCCTCTCCGAGGTCAAGCCCGCGGTGCTCGCGCGCCCCGTGCTGGTGCATCACCACCGGGACTTCAAGTGGATCACCGACAAGATCTGCGGCATCGTCGAGGGCACCACGCCGACCTGGTGGTGGGTGTGCTTCGTCGTCGCGAGCTTCGTGGCCTGCTTCACCATCGCCGGCCTCATCCACCTCGTCGCCGCGGGTGTCGGCGTGTGGGGTCACGCGAATCCGGTCAACTGGGCCTGGGACATCGTCAACTTCGTGTTCTGGATCGGTATCGGCCACGCCGGCACCCTGATCTCGGCCATCCTCTGTCTGCTCCGGCAGAAGTGGCGCACGTCGATCAACCGCGCCGCCGAGGCCATGACGATCTTCGCCGTGGTCTGCGCCGCGATCTTCCCGGTCTTCCACGTCGGCCGCATCTGGTTCGCCGTGATGCCCGGTTACCTGTTCCCGGTGCCCAACTCCAACGGCATCTGGCAGAACTTCCGCTCGCCGCTGGAGTGGGACGTGTTCGCGGTCTCGACCTACGGCACGGTGTCCTGCCTCTTCTGGTATATCGGCCTCATCCCCGACCTCGGCACGATGCGCGACCGGTTCACCGCCGCCGGCAAGCTGATGCGCGCCCGCATCTACGGCTTCTTCGCCATGGGCTGGCGCGGTTCCAACCGCGCTTGGAGCAACTACGAGATGGCCTACCTCATCCTGGCCGGCATCTCGACCCCGCTGGTGCTCTCCGTGCACACGATCGTGTCGTTCGACTTCGCCGTGTCGCTGCTCCCCGGCTGGCACACCACGATCTTCCCGCCCTACTTCGTCATCGGCGCCATCTTCTCGGGCTTCGCGATGGTCATCACGCTGATGACCTTCATGCGCGGCTACTTCGGGATGAAGCACTACATCACCCTGAACCACATGGAGGCGCTGGCCAAGATCCTGATGCTGACGGGCATGCTCGTCGGCTTCGCCTACTCCACCGAGTTCTTCATGGCCTGGTACTCGGGGAGCGAGTGGGAAGGGTTCGTCTTCAAGAACCGCGCGTTCGGCCCGTACGGCTGGGCCTACTT
>JAUPWC010000221.1 GCA_030916665.1 Verrucomicrobiota bacterium | reverse complement strand
GGGGGCCGGGGCGGCGCCGGGCAGCGCCGGCACGGTTGCGCCCTGGCGGGCGGCCTCGAGGGCGGGGCCGAGCCACTCGACGGTGGAGCGGAGCTGGCGAAGCAGCGCCTCGGTGAAGGGCTGCGCGGTGTCGAGGCTCTTGTCGAGCGCAGCGAGCAGCGCGGCGAGCGGCGCGCGCAGCGCAGGATCACCGGAGCACAGTTCGCAGAGTTCGCCGACGAGGCTGTAGGCGGGCACGAGACCGTCGTCGCGGCCAACGGTGGCGAGGATGGACTCGGAGGCCAGACGGTTGACGGCGTTTTCCAGCGCCGCGTATTTTTCAGGAGAATTTGGCATGAACCCAGGGAGTGTGTTTAGGCCCTGCATATCGGCGATTCCGGCGGCGCGCTTAAGGTAAAATCGGTGCATGACAGGCAAATAATGCTCAATCGCGCTCCTGCGCCGCCGATAAACCGGCATGCGGGCCGAGCGCCCGTCATCCCATTCAATGAGCACTTCGACCACCCCTGTTTCCACCGCCGTGCGTCTTGCCGGCAAGTATCTCACCGTCGGACTGGCCAACGAGGCCTACGGCATCGCCGTCCTCAAGGTCCGTGAAATCATCCGCATGCTGAAGATCACCCCCGTCCCGCAGCTGCCGCCCTACGTCAAGGGCGTCATCAATCTGCGCGGCCGCGTCATCCCGGTGGTGGACCTGCGCGTGAAGTTCGGCCTCGAGGCCGGCTTCACCGAACGCACCTGCATCGTCGTGGTGCAGGTCCGTCCCGCCAACGGCCAGCCCGTCCAGATGGGGCTGATCGTGGACTGCGTCGAGGAGGTCGTGACCCTCACCGACCAGGAGATCGAGCCCACACCGGAGTTCGGCTGTGTGATCGACACCTCCTACCTGCTCGGCCTCGCCAAGGTGAAGGGCCAGGTGAAGACCCTGCTCGACATCGACCGCGTGGTCGCGCCCGAAGCGGTGCAACAGATGGCCCAGGCCGCCAACTAAGGCCGTTTGACGGGGTTGGCCGGCGGATTTCACCCCAGGGGGCGCGGCTCGACGCGCACCCCGCCCGGGGCTAGCAAAATTCACCCATGAGTTCGTCCGTTGAGCCCAACCACCCGCCCGGAGAAAATCCGCCCGCGGCGCAGATTGGTTCGAGACGCCGCGACGAGGCCCTGTTGCTCGCGCTCGACGCCACGCTGACGAGCATCTGGGATTACGATCTCACCACCGGGCTCCTCACGCTCGACGCCAACTGGTCCCGCATGTGCAGCGGGCCGGCCGAGACCACGGTAACCCGCATCGAGAACCTCATCGCGCGGCTGCATCCGGATGACCGGCTCCGCGCGCATCGCGCCACCCTCGCCTGCGTGACGGGCCGGACCGACGTTTACAGCGAGGAATACCGGGTGCTCGACGAGCACGCCCAGTGGATCTGGGTGCACACCCGCGGCCGGGCCAGCCACCGCGATGCCACCGGCCGCGCCACGCGGATGATCGGCACCAACATCGACATCACGCAGCGCAAGACCTCGGAACTGGCGGCCTCCCGCCAAATCGAGTTCCTCAATGCCCTGAACCAGACCACGCTCGCCCTGCTGCAGCGCCGCGCCAAGTCCGAGATCCTGGAGGCGCTGGCCGTCCGCGCGGCGGGTCTGCTCGATTCAGCCCAGGTCGAGGTCGCGCTCGTGGAAGGCGACGAAATCGTGACCCACGCCTTTGGCGGCACCGTGCGCACCCGCGGCGGCACCCGCGCCCGGCGCGAGGAGGCTGTGCTCTCATGGCGGGCGGTTGACTCGCGGGAGGCCGTTTTCGTCGAGCGCTACGCCGCCCTGCCCGAGGGATCATCCATCTACCGCCAGGCCCAGTTTCAAGCGGTGGCGCTGTTCCCCATCCTGCACGGGCAGCGCTGCCTCGGCGTGCTGGGCTTTCTGCGTGAGCGCTCCGGCCACGGTTTCAACGAGGAAGAAAGGCAAAAAGGCCGGCTGCTCGCCCAACTGGCCGCACTCGTGATCCACAACGCCGACATCTACGAGGACGCCGTGCGGGTCGCCGCCGAGCGCACTGCGGCCCTGAACGAGCATGAACGCGTGTTCCACAACTTCATCGAGAAGATCAACCAGGGATTCTACATCGCGGACCGACGCAGCGTTTTCACCTACTGCAATCCGGCCATCAGTCACGTCACGGGCTGGAGCGAGGCCGAGCTGCTGGGGACATCCGCGTTCAGACTGGTCGCCCCGGAAGACCGCCCCCGGGTGATCGCACTTTACCGGCAGCTGGCCGAAAGCGCCAAGAACGACGCAGTGGTCGAATTCCGGATCGAGGCAAAAGGCGGCCGCCCCATCTGGGTTGAGCAGTCCACCGTGGTGCAACGCGACCGCGACGGCCGGGTAGCGGGATACCGGAATTTTCTGCGCGACATCACGGAACGGCGCGCGGCCGAAGCCGCCCTCCGGGAGAGCGAGGCGATGTTCAAGGGAGTGTTCGACGCCAGCCCGATTCCGATCATCCTGCTCTCCTACCCCGAGGGGCGGATCCAGGCCATGAATCAGGCCAGTGTTTCGGTGTTCGGTTTCAGCCGCGAGGAAGTGGTCGGCAAAACCACCTCCGAGCTCAACGTCTGGTCAGACCCGGCCGAGCGCGACACGCTGATGCGAAAGCTGGCGGAGGGACACAACCTGCACATGGCGGAGGTCGGATTGCGTCGCCGCGACGGCAGCCTGATCGACGTGCTATACAATGTCGGCCGCCTGATGATCGCCGGCCGGCCGTGCATGCTGGCGTCGGTGATCGACATCACGGCACAGAAGCAGGCCGAATCCGCGCTCCGCAAGAGCGAAGCCAAGCTCCGCCAGGTGCAGAAGATGGAGTCGCTCGGCACCCTGGCCGGCGGCATCGCACATGATTTCAACAACATCCTGACCGGCATCCTCGGTTTCGCGCATCTCTGCCAGGCCGATCTCGACCCCGCCCACCCGGCGGCAAACTGGATCGACGGCATCCTCAAGTCGGGCGAGCGCGCCAAGGGCCTGGTGCAGCAGATTCTCACCTTCAGCCGGAAGACCGAGAGCATCCGCGGCCCCATCCGCCTGCAGTTTGTGACGCAGGAATCCCTCGCGCTGCTGCGCTCCACGCTGCCCGCCATGGTGCGGCTCGAGGCCGCGATCGACCCCGCCTGTCCGCCGGTCATGGCCGATCCGACCGAGATCCACCAGGTGATCCTGAACCTCTGCACCAACGCATGGCATGCCCTGCCCGACATCGGGGGCCAGATCGAAGTCCGGCTCCAGCCCGAGACCGTGGACGCGGCCTTTGCCCGCGAGCACCCGGCGGTCAAGCCGGGCCCGCAGGTGCGGCTCAGCGTGCGCGACAATGGCAAGGGCATGAACGCCGCCACCCTCGAACGCATTTTCGATCCGTTCTTCACCACCAAGGAGGCCGGCAAAGGCACGGGCCTCGGCCTGGCGGTCGTGCACAGCATCGTGGAGAGCCACGGCGGCGCCATCCTCGTGCAAAGCACGCCGGGTCAGGGCACGACTTTCGACATCTTCCTGCCCGCACTGGCCGAATCGGCACCGGCCGAGGAGCCGCCGGCGGCCTCCGCCAACCTGCTCCGGGGACAGGGCCAGTCGCTGCTCATCGTGGACGACGAAGCGATGAGCGGCACGGTGATCGCACGGCTGGCGGAGAAATACGGCTACCGCACGACCTATTGCGACGATCCGCTGCAGGCGATCGCCCTGCTCTACGCGAATGATTTCGACATGCTGGTGACGGACCTCGCGATGCCGGGTCTCCCGGGTGACGAGCTGGCCCGGCAGGCGCTGGCCCGCAAGCCCGGCCTGCCCGTGCTGATGCTGTCCGGATTCATCGAGCCCGCGACGACAGAGAAGCTGCGCGGCCTGGGCGTGCGGGAGATCCTGAACAAGCCGCCTACGGCCGAGGATCTGCTTGGAGCCCTGCACCGCTGCCTGCGGGCGTGAACACGGCCGGAGCGTATGGAGGGAGGCCCGCCACTTCATGGCGCTGCGCGTATTGGCCCCATCGGGCCTATAAACAAAAAGGGCGCCGTTGCCGGCGCCGTTGAGAATTTTGATATTCCGTCCGCTCAGGCGGTCGCGAGGGCCGGGGCCGCGGTGGCCTTGCCGAAGCTGGCGCGGGCATCCTCGACCGTCTCGAAGAAACTCCAGGTGCGGGTTTCCTCGAAGCCCTTGCATTCGCTGACGAGCTGGGCGTTCCCGACGAGCACGTAGTTCACGCTGGCGTCGCGGCAGAGTTGCATGGCCTGCACGAGCTGCTTGATGACGCCCATGTGCAGGGTCCGGAGAGCCGAGACGTTGATGATGGCGCGATTGTGACCGGCATCGACGGCCTCGGTGAGCTTCGGCTTGAGATAGGTGGCGATCTCCGCGAGCACCGCCTGGGTGCAGTTCTCGGGCATCTTGAAGACGAAGAAGCCTTCCTCGATGCTGAAGTAACGCGTGGAGGTGTCCAGGTTCATGGCCTTGGCGATGCGCGACTCGAGGTCGGAGCAGTCGATCGGCTTGGTGATGACGGTGGTGAAGCCAACGGTCTGCGCCTGCTGGAGGGTGCCGGTCTCCGTCTTCACGACGAGGCCGAACACGGGCGTGTATTTGGTCTTCACGTTGGTGCGCAGGAGGCGGAAGAGCGCGAAGGCCGACTCCTCGGGCAGCGAGAGGCTGACGATGACGAGGTCGGGCGGCGTCTTGGAACAGTAGTCGATGGCCTCGCCCTGGGTGGCGGCGCCGATGATCTTCCACGGTGTGTGCTTCAGGCCTTCCTGGATTTGCTGGATGATGGCGGGCTTGTCCTCGACGACGAGGATGGTGGCGGGATCGGTGAGCGAGCGGGCCTTGGCCGGACCGTCCACGAGCGGCTTGAGGTCGATGATGCGACCGGCCTTCTCGACCAGGACGTCCTCCTCGAAGGGCTTCACGATGTAGTCGCGCACGCCGATCTTGGCAATCTTGAGCACGTGGTCGCGGCCGCCCTCGGCGGTGAGCATCATGACGGGGATACCCTTGAGCTGGGGATCAGACTTGAGCTTGGTGAGCATCTCGACGCCGTCCATGACGGGCATGGTCACGTCGAGGAGAATGAGGTCGGGCATGGACTTGGCGGCGAGGGCCAGGCCTTCCACACCGTTGGCAGCCTCAAGAATCTCGCAATCGTAGCTCTTGAAGGTTTTCCGCACGATGATGCGGACGGTCTTGGAATCATCAACGGTCAGGATCTTGTTGCGCATGGGAGGAGAGAAGTTGGGGGAAATTATTCGCCGACCTTGAGGATGATGTCGGCCACGAGCCGCTCCCCCTGGGCGTCGAAAGAATAGATGAAGCGGAGCGAGTCACTGATCGGCTCGATGGAGAAATTGCTTCCGCGGAGAATGGACGGGATCGTGAGCTTGCAGGGGTAGCCCTGGTCGCAGAGCCCGTTCTTGAAGCTGCCGACGGTCATGTTGGTGATCTCGCCGATGGCGTCGTTGATGACCTCGTCGCCGGCTTCGATGACCTCGGCGGGGGACATGCCCAGGAGGTGGCCGGTGCAGCCCTTGGCGAAGCTGTCGTCGAAGTAGAGATAGATCAGGCCGTTGATGTCGCCGAGGAAGCCGACGGTGCCGACGACCTGCGGTTTCTGGGAAAGGTTTTCGTCGCGGAGCGCAGGCGGGCACTCTTCGGGGCCGCCGGAGATGGACATCTGGTCGAGCTTGGCCGTGCGCTGCAGCATCGTCTTGAAGACGTCGCACACCGCACGGGTGATGTTGTCACGGATCAGGGTTTCGGAAATTTCGTGAGTGGCGGCAGGCATGGTAGGGCGAGTGAGGGATAAATCGCTCCACCCATATCGGCCCGACCGGCCGGGACTTTAGGCGCGAACCTGCACCTTTTTCGCCAAACTGGCCAACCGGGCGCTTTTGGCCCGATTACGATCTTGTATCCGCCTCGCGGCAGCCCGGCGAGGGAGCGCAGGGAAAGTGACTCTGCGCCGCAGGGGGAAAACCCGCGGTTCCCGCAGCGGGCCACACTGGCAATCGCGAGATCCGCGTTTACTCGTCCTCGGTCCCCGCGCCCACGAGGTCGGGATCGCCGTCGGCGCGGTATTCCTGCAATTTGTTGCGCAGCGTGCGGATACTGATGCCGAGCAGATCGGCCGCCTTGGTGCGGTTGCCTCCCGTTTGCTGGAGCGCGGCCTTGATGGCCTGTTTTTCCATCTCGGCAATGGGCTGGACCACGACCTGGCCGTGGGGTGCGGCCACGGTGGCGGAAGCGGCGGATTCGGCCATGACGGGCGCGGGTTCCTCGAAATCAAAGGGCGCGGCGGTGAGCAGCGACTCGCCGGCACCGATCTGGCCCGAAGGCAGACCGAGGGCCGCCGACGACACCGGGCGGTTGGGCTCGGTGAGGATGACCGCGCGCTCGATGGTGTTCTGCAGTTCACGCACGTTGCCGGGCCAGCGGTAGGCCAGCATGGCCGCCTCGGCCGAGGTCGAAAACCCGGTGACCTTGGTGCCGAAACGGCGGCTGCACCGCGCGAGAAAGTGCTGCGCCAGCATCATGATGTCCTCGGGACGCTCCCGCAGCGGCGGCACATGGACGGGAAACACGTTGAGGCGGTAATAGAGATCCTGCCGGAACGAACCCTTCTCGATGTAGGAAAGCATGTCGCGGTTCGACGTGGCGATGATGCGCACGTTGACCTTGATGGTGCGGGTGCCGCCGACGCGCTCAAACTCGCGTTCCTGGAGCACGCGCAGGAGCTTCGCCTGAAGGGAGCCGGGAATCTCGCTCACCTCGTCGAGGAGTAGCGTGCCCTGGTTGGCCAGCTCAAAGCGGCCGGCGCGGCGGTCGGTGGCGCCGGTAAAGGCGCCTTTCTCGTGACCGAAAAATTCGCTCTCGATGAGGTTCTCGGAGATGGCGGCGCAATTGACCTTGATGAAGGGCTGCTGCCGGCGGGGGCTGCGGCGGTAGAGTTCGCGGGCGACCATCTCCTTGCCCGTGCCGTTCTCGCCGGTGATGAGCACCGTGGCATCGGTCGGTGCCACGCGCTCGATGAGCTGGCGCAGGCGGGACATGACGGGGCTCTTGCCGACCAGGAGGGCGTCTTCCTGGTCGTCGCTGAGCAGCTGGTTGACCTGCTCCAGCTGGCGGAACGACTGGCCGCGCTTGATGAGTATGTCGATCTGGGAGGGCCGGAACGGCTTCACCAGATAATCGAAGGCGCCGGCGCGCATGCAGGCCACGGCCGACTCGATGGTGCCGTAACCCGTAACCATCACCACCAGCGGGTGTTCGGGGAGCGTGGCCAGGCGTTCGAGAAAATTGTGACCGTCGCCGTCGGGCAGGCGGATGTCGAGCATCACCAGGTCGAAAGACTCCCTCAGGGTCGCCGCCTCGGCCTGCGAAAGGCTTTCAGCGAGGGTGACCGTGAATTTGCGACGCGTAAAAATCTCCTGCAGGAGGCTGCGGACCACCGGCTCGTCTTCCACGATGAGAACTTTCTCTAAAGGCATGAGGGTCAGCTTGGGGAGGAAACAAACACCTACCCAGCGACTCCGGAGGTTCAATGCCTTTTCTCCGGCTTTGCAGATTATTTTTGATAAAGTTCGCACCCGATCGACCGATAGAGACGGGTGCGGGGGCCTTCATCCCCTGAACACACCCGTGAACACCCACAGCCGCCTGCTTTCCTTTCTTGCCGACTTTGAGCGCGCCCTGCTCGCCGACGATCCCGCGCCTGATGACGGCAACTGGCAGTGCACCCGCACGGTGAACTATCATAACGGCCTCGCCCGGCTCCAGCTGGCGGTGCGCATGCCCGACAGCAGCCTCAAGCCGCGCGGTACCATTTTGCTGCAGGGCTACAATCTCGCCGATGGCACCAATTGCCTGAAGGCCCATCTCGGCTGGACCGGCTCCGAAGCCTCGCCGAGCCGTTCGATTTTCTCCAAACCGGGCTCCGACTGGAAAAGCGAAGCCCGCCGCCTTGCCGCCGAGTGGATGGCCGGCGCACCCGCCGCCCCCATCGCCCTCGTTGAAGAAACCGCGCTGCCCGCAACAGCCGAAGCCGTGGTCTGACACCGGCTCACCGGGCCGACCGATCTACTTTTGCCCGGCACGAGCCCACCCGGCCCGCTCGTTCAGGCTGAAACCAGCCCCGCTTCCGTCGCGCCCAGGGCTCTGATCAAATCAGGGATTTCCACTTCGAGACGGCGAATCGCAGCTCGGCGCAGGACCGCAGGGACAGGAGCACCCAACGTCACCGAAAAATTCCGCCGTTACGGCGACCGGCAACAGCGACCTTCGAGGTATCCGGGCCCGACCCTGCCAAGGCCGGCTCAGGCCGCGGTGTTGAGACGCGATTCCGCGGCGAACCCGGGGCGGAGGTAGGCCGGCACGACGCGACGCAGTCGCCCGCGCGCCTCGTTCACCCGACCAAGCTCGGCCTGGAGACGCACCAGCTGGGTCTCGAGAAAATGGTGGTTCTGGCTCCAACGGTCGAGCAACACCCGCACGCGGGGCTGCAAGGCAGCGACCGCCGGATCCTCGGCGAGCGAACAAAGTTTCTCGACCAGAGGGCCCGTGCGCTCACGGATGCCCACCGCCTCGACGAAATCCATCGTGCGGATGAGCGTGATCTCCTCCCTGACCAGCTCATCGAGGGCGGTCAGCAGGCGTGTGGCAGTCTGGAAGGGAGTTTCCATGGGTCAGGCGACGTGGTGCAAGGCGGCCTGGGGGGCGGCGCCATCCTGCTGGCGGAGCATCTCCGACCAGGCGTTGCGGACCTCGCCCAGCAGGCGCTCAACCTCGGCGATCGGGGCGGACTGCTTCTTGAGGTTGGCCTCCATCAGACGGCGGTCGTAATAGTCGTAGAGCCGATACATGGTCTTGGCGAACTCTCCGCCGGCCTCGAGGTTGAGGGTGCCCTGCAGTTCGGCGATGATCTTCTGGGCCTTCATGATCTGCGCATGGACCACCTCCAGCTTGCGCGGATCGGCGGCTGATTCGTCGCAGGCCTTGCGGGCGATGGCCAGGGAGTTCAGGGCGGCATCAAACAGCAGCAGCACAAGCTGACCGGGGCTGGCGGTGAGGATGGAATTGGCGCGGTAGGTCCGCGCGTAATCCTGGGCATACATGGCCGGGGGCGGCTCAGTCGGCTTGTTCGGAAAGGTCGGGGGCGCGCAGGATCGCCTCACCCACCTTGCGGAGAATCTCCGGCGAGGGATAGGAGGGATCCGCGGCGAGTTCACGGCCGCGGGCCACCACTTCGGGGCGGACCGCCGGCTGCTGCGCCAGCGCGCTTTTGAGCGCGGCGGTATTTTCGGGCGAGAACCGGTCTGCACCCGGGCCGGCGGGAGCCGGCGACTTGGCATGGAGCACCGGCGCCTCGGGGCGCAGGACTCGATCGGAAGAGGACGTAGAATTAATCATGGGCTTTCGTTGTGATGAACACGGTCAGCCTCTGACTGTTGTTACAGGGAACGCCGTTGAGTGACAGGGTTAAAATCGTCATGCAGGCTACTGACTTTAGGGAAATCGCGTAAACACGGTGTAATGCTTTTGCAGGCGCCAGAATGAGTTAGCGCGGAGGCAGGGTCCGGAACATGAGGTCGGCCGCCACGGCGCCGAAACGCGAGGGGCTTTGCAGGGCCGAGGGCAGCGGGTTGGAAGGAGAAGAGCGGTCGTTGCCCTTGTAAAACTGGCGCATGCTGTTGCGCATCTTGGGATCGTCGGCCGAGAAGACCTCGTCGAAGGCCCACACGAGGCGGATGTCCCGCACCGTAGCGAGCTTGCTCCTGTAGCCGATTGTCAGCGGGCGGTAGGCTTGGAAGGTGGTGACGTCGGTGAAAAGCACCGCATCCACCGCGTAGCGGCTGCTGATCGTTTCAAGAAAACCGTGCGGGAGGGCGGAGACGGAGGAGAAGTCATCGGCGCCAAACAACCGGTGGCATTCAGCCCGGGAAACCACGATCACCTCGAACCGGGTCTGCTGCTGCAGGGCCTTGAGCAGCACGGCGTCGAGCGAGACCGCCGACTCGACGGGCATTGAGTCGGCGGCATGGATCGGCAGCACGGCCACGCGCTGCACGTCGGCGGGCAACCGGGCGTCGCCACGATGATTCACCGGGGTGTAGGCCGGGGCCTTGTCGAGGGCCACGTCCTCGATGAGAGCGGGCACGTTGTTGCAGCCGCTCCAGAGGGTCAGCAGCGCCACCAGGGCGGGAGAAAGGCGGAGCGTTTTTTTCATCACGCGGAGGATGAGGAGGCGCCGAAAGCCCGGGAGAGCGCCGCGCTCTGCTGCTGGATCTGGGACTGGGCGGTCTCCATCGCGATGAAGCTGGAAGTCAGGACTTCGCGCTGCTGGGTGAGCCGGCGCTCGAGATCGGCGATCTGCCGGTCGAGATTCTTGTTGGTGTCGCCGAGGCGGTCCTGCGCGTCCTTGCCGGAATCGATGAGCGTCTCAAGCCGCGTGTCGAACTTGGCGGCAAAGCCGGTGGTCGCGCTGGTGAAAAATTCCTCCACGTCGGAAGCGTGGTCGGCCAGGGCGGCGTCGAGCTTGGCGGAATCCTTGACCGACATGATGCCCTCGCGGTTCAGGTCGATGCCCAGATCGTCGAGCCGGTCGATCGTGCCCGACAGGCCGCTGATCGCGCCGAAGGCGAGCGAACGCAGCTCGCGGTTCCAGTTCTGCACGTCGCGGTTGCTGGAGAGGACGGCGGCCGAGACGTTGTCATTGTTGGTCGTCACCCGGGTCTTCTCGTCGATGTAGGTGATGACGGCGTTGTAGGCGGTCAGGAAATCGTCGATCTTGCCCCGCATCTTCGCCGTGTCGGCGGCGACGGTGATGGACTGGGTGGTCTCGGAGTCCACGGTGACGCTGAGGCCCGTGATGCCGTGCGCCGTGCCGTCGAGGGTGTTGCTGCTGCTGATGAGCGTGGGGCCGCCGTCCACCGAGAATTCCGCGTTTTCGCCGCGCACGCTGGTGTGGCCGCTGGTCAGACCGAGCGCACCCAGCACGCCGCCGGCGGTCTCGCTGAGGGTCATGCCGAGATCGCCCGTGGCGCTGTTGGCCAGGGTCATGCGGTCGTTGACCGCATCGTAGCTGGCGGTGACACCCGCGCCCGAGGCGTTGATGCGCTTCATGAGCGCATTGAGGGAGTCGGTGTTGACGTTGTAGTCGATCGCCACGCCGTTGATCGTGAAACTGCCCGCGCCCGTGCCGTCCACGGCGGTGATGGCGGTCTTGAGCCCGGCGTTCGCCAGCGCGGTGCCGGTGCGGGTGGAACCGAGGCTGCCGTAGCTGGACACGGTGCCCAGGCCGTTGTTGGAGAGCTTCAGCACCTGGAGAAAGTTGCTGGTGTCGTTCGACGCGCCGAGGACGATCTCGGCGTCGGAGACGCTGTCGAGCGTGATGCGGTCGGTCACCGAATCGTAGGTGGCGGTCACATCGCCGCCGGTGGCCGTGCTGATCGCGTCGAAAACGCTCTGGAGGGAATCGGTGGCCGCCACTGTGACCTTTGCACCGTTCACGGAAAACGTGCCCGCCGTGATGGTGCCGGCGGTGCGCATGGTCGCGAGCGTGACTCCGGAAACATCGTTGGTCGCCGCCAGGCCCGAGGTGATGTCGGCCGCGCCCTCGCGGCGCGCCCGGGTGGCGAGCTGGGAAACAGCAATCGAGTAGGTGCCGGCCGTGGCGCCGGCGGCCGGCGAGAGCTTCCAGGTGGACGAGGCCGTGGCCGAGGTGGCGGTGCGGCCGGAGAAAAGGGTCTGGTCCTTGAGGATGCCGGCGGCGTCCTGCAAGGCGGTGAGCTTGGTGCCGAGGTCCCGCAAGGCGTTTGACCGCTGCGTGTTGGTGAGCTGCTCACGCTCGATGCGCGAGATCGGCGCACGCTCGATCTCCATCAGCTGGTCCACGAGGGATTTCCAGTCGAGTCCGGAGGCGAGTCCTGAGAGTTGTAAGCCGGGCATGGGTGGTGGGGGAGGATCGGGGACACTGCCCCACACCTTTATCGGCCGGGCGGGGTGAAAGTTAAGCCGGCCAAAAGAATTTTCGCGGCCGATTCGGCCCCCCGTTCCCCCACCCCGCCTCCGAGGGAAACCGCGCCGACGGCACCAGGCGCAAAAACCGGCCCGAAAAAATATATCCGTGCCAAGTTTCTAAATATTTTCGGCAACCGCGCCGTTAATTGGGCAGCTGCGAATCAGAACCTCAGCTGGCCCGCACCGGGGCCCTTCTCCCGGAGCCGAATGCGACACGGACGTCGCAAACCAAAATCAAGGAAGATACCATGTCAGTCGTCATCAACACCAACTTCGCCGCGACCGTCGCCGCGAACAACCTCGCCTCCTCGAACGCCATGCTGCAACGCAGCATGAACCGTCTTTCGAGCGGCTCGAAAATCGTGAACCCCGCCGACGATGCCGGTGGTCTCGCCGTGTCCATGAAGCTGTCCGCCGCCGCCAAGCGTTCCGGTGCCGCCGCGACCAACATCAGCAACTCCGTGTCGTTCCTGCAGTCGCAGGACGGCGTGCTGAAGGTCACCGGCAAGGTCCTCGAGCGCATGGGCGAACTGCTCACGCTCTACAGCGATCCCACCAAGAACAGCGACGACCTCGCCAACTACGACTCCGAGTTCATTGCCCTCCAGGAGGAGCTCGAGTCCCTCACCGACGAGACTTTCAACAGCGTCGCCCTCTTCGGCACCACTGGTCTCTCCGTGCCGGTCTCCGAGGACGGCACCTCGACCGTCGCGATCGCCGACAAGGACCTCTCGTCCACCGCCGACGGCGTGGGCAACCTGATCGCCACTTCGATCACCTCGCTCGGGGACATCACCCTGAGCAACATCACCGACGCCATCCAGGCCGTCGCGACCTACCGCGCCGAGAACGGCGCCGAGCAGAGCCGCCTGGGCTTCGCCGCCGAGGTCCTCACGGTCAACAAGGCCAACCTCGAGGCCGCCAATTCGCGCATCATCGACGTGGATGTCGCCTCGGAGAGCACGCAGCTCGCCCGGTGGAACGTCCTCGTCCAGTCCGGCACGGCCATGCTCGCCCAGGCCAACCAGAGCGCGCAGACCGCGCTCCGCCTCCTCCAGTAAGGAGTTCCCCGCTAGTCCGCGCGGGACCGGAGTGATTGCCGGTCCCGCCGCGTAAGAAAAGTGCGGTTGTCTGTATGTTCCTTTCCCCTTTGCGGCGCGTTTTGTCGCGCGCCGACACCCTTTGAGGCATTCGCCTCGAACGGCGCGACCGGCGCCGATTCCCCCCGGTCCGTGGCGACGACGGAAGGTCGCACCCATCAAGGATAGATACCATGTCAGTCGTGATTAATACCAACTACGCGGCCACGGTTGCTGCTAACAACCTGTCCGCCTCGAACTCCGCCCTCCAGAAGAGCCTCAACCGGCTCTCCAGCGGTTCGAAAATCGTGAACCCCTCCGATGACGCGGGCGGCCTCGCGGTGTCGATGAAGCTGTCCGCCGCGGCCAAGCGCTCCGGCGCCGCCGCCAGCAACATCGGCAACTCGGTGTCGTTCCTGCAGTCGCAGGACGGCGTCATGAAGGTTACCGGCAAGGTCCTCGACCGCATGAGCGAGTTGAAGACCCTCTACAGCGATCCGACCAAGAACAGCGACGATCTCGCGAACTATGATTCCGAGTTCACCGCGCTGCAGGCGGAACTCGAGTCGCTGACCGGTGAGACGTTCAACAGCGTCTCCCTGTTCGGCAGCTCCGACCTGACGGTCGAAGTGTCCGAAGACGGTGGTCAGACCGTGACCCTCGCGGGCCGCGATCTCGCCGGCACCTCCGGTGGCGTCGGCGCCCTGACCGACTCGGGCGTTGCTTCGCTCGCTGACATCAGCCTGAGCGACATCACCGATGCGATCCAGAGCGTCGCAACGTTCCGCGCCGAAAACGGCGCCGAGCAGAGCCGCCTGGGCTTCGCCTCCGAGGTTCTCTCGATCAACAAGGCCAACCTCGAGGCCGCCAACTCCCGCATCACCGATGTGGACGTGGCGTCCGAGAGCACCCAGCTCGCCCGTTGGAACATCCTGGTTCAGTCCGGCACCGCCATGCTGGCCCAGGCCAACCAGAGCGCGCAGGTTGCCCTCCGCCTCATCGGCTAAACGGTCTCCAGTCAGTGGTTGTTCTGATTCGCCCAACCACGCCGGCCGCCCGCAAGGGCGGCCGGTCAGGGGCGAACAGAACGCCGCCGGCGGAAGACTGCGGCACCCAATACGGGGCTTATCTCTATCCGCAAGAAACCTCCGGGTCCTACCCCCGGAGGTTTTTTGCGTCTGCGGAAAGGTATGGGACCTAGGGGACGTAACGACCCTCAAGGATTCTCGCGCTCACGGCGCGTGAGCAGCCGCACTACGCCGCTGCCAGCGACTTCGCCACCACCGAGCCGACGGTCTCGTGCGAATTGAAATGCTCGTAGATTCTCCGGCGAGCGGCGGTGTCGAGAGTCAGCGCCCGTTCGCAGGCCTCGGTCAGCGACTCAAGATCCCCGTGCTCGTAACGCACGATGAGGCCGGCCGCATGAAGATCCTCCAGCCGGCCGCCGCCCTGCGAATTCTCACTCACCGGCACCATGCCCAGGCAGCCGGACCAGAACGGCCGGTCGGTGTGACTCGCGCTCATGGCCGGCGTGGCAAACTTCCGGCCCTCGGGACACAGACCGACCTTGTAGCGGTTCAATTCGCGCCGGGCGTCCACCGGCGTGGTGTGGTCGTGGCTGGCCACGAAGCGATCCTTGAACTTCTTGCGCAGAAAATTCAGCTGGCGTTGCCGGTGCGGCGTCAGGCCCAGCTGCGAACCCAGGAAATAGATTTTTTCCTCCGGCGTCTCGTTGAAGGCCGCCTCCCCGGGCGCGAAATTCGCCACCCAGCTGCGATGGCGGGAGACGCAGCCGGCCTTCAACCGTGCGCGCCCCGCCTCGGCCAGCGGCGCCTCATCGTGGATCAGCACGTCGAGATGCGGGGCGATCTCATTGAAGCAGGGCATGAAACGGCTCGCTTCGTCGAAGGCGTAGAAGCAGTGCCGCACGCCGGTCTTCGCCAGCAGGCCGAACACTTTTCCGGCAATGTCGCCCAGCTGCTGCGGCTGGTGCGCCATGGTGATGAACCAGCGCTCCTCCGCCGGCTCGCGCGGCGCCTTGGCCAGGTCGAGCACGCCCGTCTTGCCGGTGATCCACGCGGGCAGAAACTCGATGTCCGGATGCTTCATCGTCGCGAAGCAGCGGGCGTTGGCCGCATACCAGTCGCAATCCAGCCGCGCCTTGCGCAGCAGTTCCACGTCGTCCTTCCGGGCCACGAGCTGCCGCAGGTCCAGCCCCGGCACTCGGGCCAGGTAGCCCGGCACATCCTCCAGGCCGGAAGCCCACTGGTCGAAGTAGCAAACGCGGACGCGGCGCATCACATGATCCCGTTTTAGCAACCTATGCGGATGACAAAACCGCCGTGCTGGCTGACAGAGCGGGAGACGCACCGCCCTCCTCACGGGCAATGGTGATCAGTTCGCCGAAAATCCGTTCCAGCCGATCAACCGATGCCTCCGTGGTGAACTCAAACGCCCTCGCCTGTCCGGCCAGTGCAATCTGCTCGGCAGCGCGCGGATTACGGTGCGCCGAGAGCAGCTTCTCCGCCAGATCACGCGGGTCGCCACTCTTGAAGAGGAGACCCGTTTTGCCGTTTTCGACAATCTCACTCGCGCCTCCGCTGCCGCTGGAGACGACCAGCAGACCGGCCGCCATCGCCTCGATCTGGGTCTTGCCGAACGGCTCTTCAAAAACGCTCGGGAAAACCAACACGTTGCTTTGTGCGAACAGCCCGGCCAGTTCCCTTTTTCCAAGGAAACCCGGAAAATGCAGCCGCTCCAAATAACCATGCTGTTTCGCGACGGCACGGAGGCTCTCGAGGTAGTCGGGACGGGTGGAGTCACCGGCAAGCGTGCACTCAAACTCGACGCCCACCCGCTTCAGGTAAGCGAGTGCGGTGACCAGCACATGCGCGCCCTTGTAGGGCATGAGCAGACCGGCGTAGGCGATGCGCAGTTTCCGGCGCTGCGGAGCCCAGGCGCGGAAATACTCCGTAAGCGGGGAACCGGGCGGCACGACCTCATAGCGCGAGATCGGATAGTTCTTCGCCCGGATGCCGGCGTTGACCCAGGCGCTGCAACCGGCGAGGCAGAACAGCGGTCCCTTGGGCGATTGCACCGGGTCGTAGCCCGGATACGCGTTGCCCAGCCGGTGCAGCACGGGGATGCCGCGGTCCAGCGCCGGCTGGATGAAAAAATGACCGGCGAGATCGAGATTGCCCGCCATGATCACGGTCGGAGCAAACCCCTCGATCTCGCGCAGGATCGTCTGGTGGTTGTCGCGCAGGATGGATTTGCGGCGCTCGGCATCGGGCTCAACGACCACTGCGCCGTCCTTCCAGTCACCGACGAGCGTCAGTGTGCGACGAACGTGCCGCTCGAATTCCGCGTGCTCGGCGGTCGGCTTGCGCGTGAGATGGGGCATGTCCGCCGTCAGCACCCGGACCGTGTGTCCGCGCGCCATCAGCTCGCGGGAGAATTCCCAGACCGTGCGTCCGTAACCGCCCATTTCCTGCGGCGGGAGAAGATTCGTGACCACCAGGATGCGCAGCGGCGCCGGGTTGGGCGTCCGGGCCTCCCAGCCGGCCCGCCGACGGTAGGCCTGAACCTGCGGCCGGGTCAGGGCTCCGTGCGATTCCAACTGCGCGAGAGCGGTCCTGGTCTGTTCATTGCCGCCGCTGAGCCGGTGGGCTTCCGCCACCGCCAGATAGGCGCCGACGACCTCGCCCGCGTCGATCAGCTCCGCGGCATGCTCGACATAGGCGTTCAAATCATTGCGGTCGTCCGCGATGGCTTCGCGCGGCTTGCGCTCCGGTGCGCCCTCGCGCGCCAAGGTGCAAAACTCCCGGGCCGGACGACCTTCCGCCGCGGCCTGCAGGACGGACAGCAGGCGGGTCAGCGAGACATCCCGCGAATACTCGGTCACCACCCGTTCACGGAAGCTCGCGCCGAGCCGCGCCGCCAGGGTGGCATCCTGGGCCAGCCGGAGCATGGCCTCCGCCATCGCGCCGACGTCCTTTTCCGCCACGAGCAAACCGTCCACACCGTCGCGCACCGCATCGGGGATGCCCGCATGCCGCGTCGCCACGACCGGCAGGCCGTGCGCACCGGCCTCGAGGACAGCCAGCGGCAGGCCCTCGCTGTCGCCGTTGTCGGCCACGATGCTGTGCTGGACAAAAATCCGGCTCGACGCCATCCGGCGGGAGACCTCCTCGCGGGATTGCACGCCGGCGAAAGTCACCGCGGCGGCGAGCCCGTTTTCCTCCGCCCATTTCCGGCAGGCAGGCAGCAGCGGCCCGTCGCCGATCATCACGAGCCGGGCCTCGGGCAGCGAGCGGTGGACGGCGGCAAAGGCCTGCAGCGTGAGGTGCGGCGCCTTTTTCTCCACAAACCGGCCGACCGCGACGAAATGCGGCGGCGCCTTGGCGGGCTCGGCCAGCGCCGGGAGATCGACCGCCACGCCGTAGGGCGCGAGGTGGGTCCGTTCCGGAGCGGCGCCGAGTTGGAGCAACTGCGCGTGCATCGCGCGCGACACCGCGAGCACGCTCGCGGCGGAGCCGAAAAACCTGCGATAGCGCGGCAGCCAGCGCTCGAGCAGTTCGCGGCCGAAGGCATCGACACCGTGGAAATGCACCACAAACGGCAGGCGGGCCTGCTCGCATGCCTCATGGACAAACGCGCCCATCAGGCCCGTCTCGACGAGCACGGTCCGGGCGCCGGATTGCGCGAGAAACGCCGCGAGTCCGGCCGAATATTCGGCCCACAACTCGCCGGTGATCGAACCCTTGGCCGCGAGCGCGGCCTGGATCTTCTGCTCCGTCCCGGCCGGCAGCACGGACTGTCCGCCGCGCCGGAAACGCGGGAACGGGTAGCCATACAGCAGCGTCAGGTTCGAGCTGAGATGGTTGACGTGGTCCTCGACGAAGGTTTCGGAGTAATTGAATTCGTGGGAGCGCACCAGCACCACGGGCAGATCGCCTCGCGAATCCGCGCGTGCGCCCGGACTCGCGGGTTTCTCGGCCGGTGCGCTGGCCGCCGGAAGAATGATCCGCCCGAGCACGTCTTTCATCTCATCCGGCGTGAGCCGATGCCGCGCGCCGATCAGCCATCCGCCTTTTTCCGGATCGGCGACAGCCTGCGTGGGCGGCACGAGGAACGCGCGAAGAAATTCTTGTTTTTGCGCCTCCACCTCCGGGGAAAATACTTTTCGCAGCGATTCGGGATCTTTGCGCCAAGCTTGGTCGAGGCGCAGAAAGGTTTCCGGCGACATCGCAGGACAAGTGCCATGAATTGAAACCTTCGCGCCCGCCGCCAAAGCGTAGGCAACGTGGCTACCCCATCCGTTCGTCGTCACAGTCTCAAAGCGACCGAGCAGCGCCTTCATCCGATGCAGCGCGAATCGGTCAAGCGTGTTCGCTCCGGCCACGATTTCAAATCCGAGCGCCTTGAATTCTTCGACCCAAAGCCCGTTGCGCAGGCAGTTCGGGTGGAGGCACACGACGACCCGCGAGAAGTCGCGCGCGGCTTGCTTAATTTCGTCCGCATAGCGGCGAAACGGCCGTCGATCGGGAAAGCGTGCACCGTTGAGTGTGTGCGTGGGCATCACGAGCAGACTGCGGGGCACGCGCGGAACAGCGGGTGCAACGGGCGCATAGAGAATAGGCGATCCTATCGGACGCGCCACAATGCCGTGCCGCGCCAGGTAATCGGCCTCCTCCTGCCTTGTGACAAACGCTGGCCATTCGCCGATACGCGGTGAGTTGGAGAGAACCAGCCCCGGCGTGACAGCCTCCCAGGGCGCGAAACATCCATGCGTCCAAATCCCCCGAATCGTATAACGCTCAGGCAGGCCAATGCCCGCATACTCGGCCGCCGCCAGAGCCGCACCGTAGTGGTCCAACCAACCGTCGTCATGTGCGCCGAATTTGCGGAATGCAGTGGGTTCGGGAAGGCCGAGTGAAAATTCAAGAGGCGTCATGGATTCTTGCGTGAGAATTGGGGCGACTGGGAAGTGTTATTCTCGCAACTGCAATATTTGGTCCATTTTGCTCGAATGACATCTTTGATTATGATCACGAGTAAGTTACGGCTTTATTAATCTGCACGGTGCGACCGCAGCGATGACCTCGAGTAGGTCGAGGGGCAATAAATGCCCCGGAGCAACCGACATTCCGCGCCTGCCGGTAAAGTTTGCCGGCCAGTGCATAAGCGTCGCAGCCTCGCAACGAAGCAAGCCGCACCGAGCGGATTAATCGTCTGCAATTCCGCCAAGGACAAGATCTTGAGGGGCGTTGAGTCTCGTCGGCACCCGCTGTGCTGAATTCGCACGTTCTACATGACCTGCTGTTCGACTTCCCCTTTCCGCCATCTACTCTCACGTTCAAATCGCGTGCGCGCGACGGCCGCGCGAGCATGATCCAGAGTTCTTATCCCTTAACTACGCCCCATGAGTGCAACGCCCAGCCCCGCTTCCTTTCAATCAGTTTCGCAATGTCGCGTTTGTTGCTCTACGCGCGTGCTGCCCACGGGGTTAACCAAGAAATTCCACCTCTCGAACTTGGACCAAGCCGTCGAACTGGGCTACGCAGTATGCCAAGATTGCCAGTTTCTATTTCAGTCCGAATACGTGGGTGATGACTTTTTAAGCGAGTATTATCGACGTAGCCCTATGCTACGGCGCAAGGAGCCCACGCGGTTCGAGCGCGATCAGAACATCCGCCAATCGGCATTTCTCTCCCGACAGATCCCGCTCACTGGCCGTAAAGTGCTGGAGATCGGGGCGCACGCCGGTGCCTTCCTCGTCCACCTGCACCAAGCGCACCGCGCCGAGGTATATTACGACGAACTGAGCGAGGAAGCGCGCACGGTGCTCGCCGCGCAACCCGGCCTGCGCGACCTGCGGGCCCAGCCAACGGGATTCACGGTGGATGTCATCGTGCTCCGCCACATCCTCGAGCACATCTTCGACCTGGACGGTTTCCTCGGCTACGTGCGACGCCTGCTCGCCCCCGGCGGGCAGGTGTTCATTGAGACTCCGGATTGGAGCCACCTCGACACCAGCACCGACCCGCTGATCTTCGAGCACCTCAACCAGTTCTCAACCCACAATCTCGTCCTGCTCCTGCGCCGCACGGGGTGGAACTGCACCGGTCTGGAGAAGAGTCTCGTAGCCGACGACCCGGCCACACCCAACCGGGTGCAACGCCTGATCGTCGAGCCGACCGCCCTGCCCATCCCTGGAGATCCAGCCATCACGGCGACCGTGCGTGACTTTCTCTGCGACTACCGCCGGCGGTTGTTCGGCCAGCTTGAAACGCTCATTGCCAACTGGGGCCCAGAACGGCGCATCGCATTCTACCCGGCGAGCCATCTCAGTTTCTCGGCCCTTCTCGAAGCCGACCTGCGCCAAGCCAACCTCATCGGTCTTTACGACATAGACTCCAAGAAACACGGTCGGACCGTGCAGGGCGTGAAGATCCACCCGGCCGAGGCGCTCAGCGAACACCAGCCCGATGTCATCGTTATCTTCACCATGGCTTACGAGCGGGAGATCCGCGAATCCTTCACCCGGATGGGCCTGACCGCCGAGATTGTTTCGGCCACCACGCTGGTGCGCATGGCGACACCCTAGGCCCGATCGCGCTGCGCTCGTTCGGCAGAATTTGCCGCCCACGAAAATCAAGGCGGCTATTTTTCGCATAAGAAGCTATCATCCAGTGACCTGAGAGCTCGAACGACATCGTGGCACATGCCTTGCAAAACAAGGGTGTGCCCAAATTCCCGACCGCATCGCCAGCTTCGCCAAGCTGCCCGCCACGCCGTGGCCAGAGGGCGGAGCCGGCTGCAATGGCGACGGGAATCAGTCCCGCTCCTTGGCGCACGCTGATCGTGGGTCTCGGCCGCATCGGCCAAGGCTACGATTACGACCTGCCGGCGACCGACCACGTCTTCACCCACGCCCGGGCCTTCAGTCTCGATCCGCAATTCCG
>JAUPWC010000220.1 GCA_030916665.1 Verrucomicrobiota bacterium | reverse complement strand
TCCCCGTGGGGACGCCAACGAGAAACCCCCGTAACTCTAACGAGTTACGGGGTTTTTATTTCCGGCAAATCGGAAACTGGCAACAGGGCTGGCAACAGTTTCGCGCGAGCTGAGGTTGCCTTCGTGTCTTCGTGTCTTGTGGTTAATAATCCGATGCCCTGATTGCCAGACGGCCGGTGGTGGATGTGGCCGCTTTGACTGTAGCCGGCCTCGGTGAGGCCAATCCCGGGGTCACACACCTGAGCCGAATCCCTGGATCCTTCGGCTGTTACGCTGCCTCAGGGCGCCGATCAGATTCCGATCGGCGCTTTACGCGGAAAACGGGGGCGGGCTTGGGCTATTGTCTGTTTGGTGCCGGACTTGCGGCGTCCACCCCTCCTCCGGACACTCCCGCCCCACCCCTGTGAGATTTTCGATTTTTGATTCTCGATTTCCGGTTGCCCAGATTTTCGCTCCGCCCAACCCGCGATCCCCCTCATCGGACCGGCCCGTCGCCCACCCCACGCTTTGCTCTCCCAGCGCCTCACGCGCCCGGTGGCAGCTCACGATTCCACCCTTCTTCGTTTAACCCTTGGGTCCCCCATCCTCTCCGTCCGCTCCTGCGGCCGCTCCGATCATCGCCCGTGCGGGCACGCTGCAATACACCCGCGGCAACCTCTTCGCCCTCTTCGCCTGGCTGCTCGGCGCGGAGGTCGTGTTCGTGCTCATCGACATCATCGAGCCGCAGGTCCTGCCCGTGCTGCTCAAGCTCCACGGCGCCACCGACACGCAGATCGCCATCATCATCGGCTCGGTCAACGCGGTGCTCCAGCTCCTCATTATGCCGCCGCTGGGCTACTGGAGCGACCGCCTCCGCACGCGCTGGGGGCGCCGCATCCCGGTGCTGTTCTGGGTCACGCCCTTCGTGACGCTCTTCCTCGCGCTGACGCCGTTCTCCCCGGAAATCGCCGCCTGGCTCGCCGACGTGCCCGTCGTCAACCCGTGGCTGCATCTCCTGCCGATCGCGCCCGTGATCCTGGTGTTCACCCTGCTGGTGATCCTCTACCGCGCGGTCCAGACGGCGACCAACGTCTGCTTCTTTGGCCTGCTGCGCGACGTGGTGCCGGACACGCACATGGGACGCTTCCTCGCGCTGTTCCGCGTCTTCGGCGCGGCGGGCACGGCCATCGTCAGCTACTGGCTGCTCGGGCTCACCGAGACGCACAGCAAACACATCTTCGTCGGCATCGCGGTGCTCAACCTCTTGTGCTTCGTGCTGCTCTGCCGGTTCGTGCGCGAGGGCGAGTATCCGCCGGTCGAGCCCAACGCCGCCGGCGCGGGCGCGGGCCGGGCGACGCGCCTCTGGGCCGCGACCAGGACCTTCTGCCGCGAATCCTACCGGCATCCCGTCTATCTGTGGTTCTACTTCGTGCGGGTCTGCCTCTATGGCGCCCTGCTCGGGCTGTCGCACTTCACGATTTTCTTCCCGCAGCATGAGCTGGGCCTGGACCTGATGACGATCGGCGCCTGCCGCACCTACCCGCTCCTGGTCTGGATCGTGATCGCTTTCCCCGTGGGCTGGCTGGTGGACCGCAAGGGTGCCGTCGAGGTGCTAAAATGGGGCCTCGTCACGCTCACGCTCGGCTACGCGCTGACCTTTTTCTTCGCGACCGGGCCGCTGACCTTCCTCGCGGGCAACCTGATCTTCGGCGTGGCGTTCTGGGTCGTGATGATGGCCCAGCTCAAGCTCACCGCGGAGGTTTTCCACCCGCAGCGCTACAGCCAGCTGGCCGGCGCCAACACCGTCGTGCAGTCGCTGCTGATCGCCGTCGTCATCAGCCCGGCGTGCGGCTGGATCCTCGACGCGCTCAAGGGCTGGTCGCACCCGCTCACGCTGCCCGGCGCCGGCGAGGTCGTCATCGGACCCTACCGGCTGGTATATCTGATGATGGGCGCGTGCTACCTGTTCGCGCTGTTCGGCCTCAATCGCGTCGGTCACCACATGCGCAAGCACACCGGGCCCGACGGGAAGTATCTGGCGCCGCTGTGAGGGTTGCGAAGAGCGGAAGACTGAACGCGGAAGACTTTAAAGGTCCGGAAGGAGCGCCCATCCCAGGGCGAGGCGCCCCGGCTCCAGAGTATTGCCGGAAGGTGGAGCGGCCTGCTCCTCAGGACGCTTCTTCTCGCTGCGGGAATCCCAGCGCGTTGAGGAGCAACGCGCTCCACCTGTAGCTTACGCTTGGCTTCACCGCGAGCTGTCCGGCAGGCCGTCGCAGTCGCGGGCGCGGAGGCCGGTCACTCCAGTCAGCACCCAGTCGTCCCCGGCGGAGGAACCGGACAGGCGGATGCCGGCGAGGTCGGCGGCGCGCACATCGTCGAGCTCGATCGCGGGACGCGCATCGGTGCGTTGCAGGTGCAGGCTCACGTCGCGCACCTGGATGCGCTCGGCGTGCCGCACGTAAAGGCCCCACACCGGCAGCGGGCCGAAGAGCATCGGCTCGGGATAATCGCGCACCATCTCGGGTACCTCGCGCGCGGCATCTTCCGCCGTGCCGCCACCGCGGCTGTGCACGCGGATGCCGGACAACCACACGTCGGTGACCGGATTTCCGGGCAGGCCGGCGATGAAGAGGCCGTGCTCGGGCGCCACCTCGCTGGCGACGACATTGCTGATGGCAATGCGGGCGGCCGTGCCCGGCCGCGTGGCCCCGGGCGCGCGCAGGCGGCCGGCCAGCCGGATGAAGATCGGCGCGTTCATGACCTCACGCATCGTGAGGTTGGAGACGACGATGTCCTCCATCACCGCGCCGTCCACCTGCTCAAGCGCGAGACCGCGGCAGAAATCGAAGACGCAGTTCGTGATGGCGATGTTGCGAAAGCCGCCGCTGGCCTCGGTGCC
>JAUPWC010000219.1 GCA_030916665.1 Verrucomicrobiota bacterium | reverse complement strand
TTCGGCAGCACGGGGCTCACCAGTCTCCATGTAAGCTGCATCGCCGCGCTCCGCGAGCACTACGGCCTGCCCCTCCATTCGGTAAAAGTCACCGAGCCCTATCAGATGCTCGGCGAGGTCGAGGACGACCTGGCCCAAGCCCTCGGCACCGATTGCGTCGCAGCCAACGGCCGGGGCACGATGTTCGGCTTCCCCAACGAGGGCTGGCACGAATGGCGCACCCCGTGGGGCCAGTCCGTGCTCGTGCCCGCCGGCTTCCGCCCCCGCGAGGAGCCCTCGGGCGACGTCTATCTCTTTCCCGAGGGCGACACCAGCGTGCCACCGAGCGGCCATATGCCCGCCGGCGGCTACTTCTTCGACGCCATCGTGCGGCAGCCGCCGATCGTGGAGGACAAGCTCGATCCTGCCGACAACTGCGAGGAGTTCACCCTGCTCGGCGAGGCGGACATCGCGCACTGGCGCCGCGAGTTCGCCCGCGTGGCTGGCGAGACCCGCGCCGTGGTCTCCGGCATCGGCGGCACGGGTTTCGGCGACATCGCCCTCGTGCCCGCGGCCTTCCTCAAGCACCCGCGCGGCATCCGCGACATCAGCGAGTGGTATGTCTCCCTCGTCGAGCGCCGCGACTACGTGCACCGGGTCTTCGACTACCAGTGCACCGTGGCGCTCCGGAACCTGGAAACCTTCGCCCCCCTGGCCGGCGATGCCGTGGACGTGCTCATGATCTGCGGCACGGACTTCGGCACGCAGAGCTCGCAGTTCTGCTCGCCGGCGACCTTCGACGAGCTCTACGCCCCCTACTACCGTCGGGTGAACGACTGGATTCACCGGCACACGCGGTGGAAGACCTTCAAGCATTCCTGCGGGGCGGTCCGCCCGCTCATCGACCGCTTCATCGGGGTCGGCTTCGACATCCTCAACCCGGTCCAGTGCTCCGCCAAGGACATGGACCCGGCCCGCCTCAAGGCAGACTTCGGCGACCGCCTGGTCTTCTGGGGCGGCGGGGTGGACACCCAGCGCACTCTTCCCTTCGGCACGCCGATGCAGGTAAGGGCCGAGGTCACGGAACGGCTGCGCGTGTTTTCACCCGGGGGCGGATTCGTCTTCAACACCATTCACAACATCCAGGCGCGCACCCCGGTGGCCAACATCGTAGCGATGGTGGACGCCATCCACGCCTTCAACCGCGCCGGCGCGTAGGCGGCGTCGCCGGTCGGTCCAAGGTCGGACTCCGGCCCGCGTGAATGGTCGGGCCCTACCGACCCAACGTCCTCACTCTCGTGCCGAATCGAGACACGCGCGCTTGATCGCCAGCACGTTCTCCACCGGCGTGCCGTAGGCGATGACGCCCGTGCCCATGATAAAGCCCGGCAGGTCGCGGCCACGGCGCAACTCCTCCACGGCGAGGGCATAGATTTCATCGGGTGTCGCCGACTGGATCAGACGCGGCGAGATGTTGCGGCGAAACGCGCGCCCCTGTTCACCGCAGACCGCGGCCCACTCGTCGAAATCCGCGGTGAAGTCGCAAAGCAGGTTGTTGGCCCCGGTGCGCGCCAGCAGGCCGGCGATCGAGGTGGTGTTGCCGCCGATGATGAGCGGCAGGTCGCGCACCCCCTGCGTGGCGGCCCATGCCACCAGATCCTGCGTCACCGGCAGAACAAATCCCTCATACATTTCCGGCGAGAGCAGGTCGGGCGAGGCCTGCGAGTCGAACACGATGAGCTCGGCCCCGGCGTCGATGTAGCCCTTGGCGAATTCCTTGATGATGCGCCCGGCGTAGGCGAGAACGCTCCGCACCCAGTCGGCCTGATCGTAGCAAGCAAGGAACAGCGCCTCGGCGCCGACCAGGGAGATCGCCAGCGAGAACGGCCCCGAAATCGACCCGCGCAGCCAGTAGTTGTCGCCGAGCGCCCGGCGGACGTTGCGTGCGGCCTCAAGGTTGACCGGCATGCGGCCGGACGTGAGCGGATTGGGCACCGGCGCGGCGGACAGATCGTCTCCGACGTGGAACAGGTGGTTGCCCGGGCTGATGCCCGGGATCGAAGTGTCGTCGCCCTCGTAGAAGGTCACCGTGCAGCCCACGGCCTCGGCCTCGAGGTTATAGACGTCCACGCCCACCGCGAGGGCGTCCGGGCCGATGGCCTCGTATTCGGCGAGCAGCGCGCGCGTAAGCAGGTTGCCGTCGCGGGCGATGGCCGACGGCGTGCTGCCGATGAACCACGCCTTGTGCTCGTAGATGGCGGGCAAAAAAAGCGGTACCCGGCGCGGCGGGCCGCAACGGAGGATGGCTTCGACTTCGGCGCGGGTGGCGGGTGGATGGAGGGGAGTGGGCATGTGAAAGGGGGTTTCTGATTGGATGAGCCGGAGCATGAAGCGGTGTCATGAGCTCAAAGCGGCGGCGGGAGCGGGCAAGACGAGCCTCCTGATTGCAGCCAGAACGGCTTGCGGGGCCAAGCGCACGAGATCGTGCCCCACACCCGCAACAATCCGAAGTTCTCCACGCGTGGAACGCGCCGCATGCTGTCGCTGCAGGGTGTGCCAACTCCGGGTCAGGGCAGCGCGTGTTTCCGGCGGCAATTCATCGGGCATGTCCGGGTTTCCGGCCGCCAGCACAATCAGAGGCATATCCCCGAACTGATAGATTTTCGTGATCGCCGCGCAGCTTTCAGTCCAAACCTCGCCAAATCCCTGCAGGGTCCGTTTGAACGCCGTCACACCTGGCGTGACGGGAGTGTCGGCGGGAATTGCCGCGAGCGCCGATGCGCTCTGCTCGGGGTGGGAAGAGTCCACCAGCACCATTCCCGCCAAGGTCTCGGGATGGCGTGCGGCATAGGCCAACGCCGCGAAGCCACCAATGGAAGCCGCCACGAAAGCATACGGGGGGGCCGCTCCCGCCGCCGCCAGCATCACCGGCAGTTCTTCCGCGGCGGCGAGCGGTGGGGCAAGGAATCCACGACTGGGTTTGAAGACGAATACCGGCGCGAGCGCCGCCACCTCATCACGCAAACGCGCACTCGGTTCATCGAGGATGATGGTGGGCGTCTGTTTTGGCATGATCAGAAGACGGCGAACTCAGCTGCCGAGGGTCAGGACGGCCTTGAAGACCACGAGCACGATGCCCACGAGGGCGCAGCAGCCGACAAAGCCGAGCAGATCCTCGCGGTTCCATTTCGTGAACTCCCAGTTGGAGCGGGGAAAAAGCTTTTGGTCTTCAAACCTCAGCGGTGAGGCGTAGCTCCGCTCGACCTCCAGGGCGTCCTCTTCCAGCGTGGCGGCGACCGGTGTCTTGAGGCGCACATAGAAGCGTGCGACCCGCGCGGGGTCGGTCGGGCGTGTGAGCAAACTGACGATGACGATGACCAGCATCGGCAGCAGCACATCCACGAGGTAGCGCGTCGTAAGCAGCATGGCCGGCGAGAATCCGGCCACGTCTGCCCCGGTCAGCGAGACCAGCAACACCTCGAAGCGGAACAACCCCTTGCCGGTGCGCGGCGACGCGGGGTCCTGCGGATTCTTCCGGACCACGCCTTCCTCGAAGTAAATCGAGACCGGCTCCAGGCGGCGCTTTTTGGTGAAGGTCTGCCCGACCGCCGTCGCCCGCCCCGCGGCGACATCGTCGGTCGTGGCGGTCACCTCGCTGGTGATGATCCGCTCGCGCGTCATGGCCGTCAGCGTCTCCGACTGGGCCAGGGCCGGGATCGAGGACACGCCCCAGGGGATCACGGCAATCAGGATGAGGGTGGCGAACACCTGCACTCGGACCGCGGTCTCCGTCAGGCGCCGCCAGAGGAAGATGAACGTGATCGGTACGCCCCAGATCAGCAGCAGCACGATCGCGAATTTCAGCAGCGCGACGACGCTGTTGAGAAAGAGGCCGACGACGACGCCCGCCCCGAGGACAGCCGGAACGGTGAGCCGGGCCACCAGCATGTAGTGCTTCTCGGACTTTCCCGGGAAAAACGGTTCGTAGAGGTTCTTCACGACCAGGCCGGCGAGCACGACGGACTGGGCGCCGAGGAGCGCGAGTTTGCCGCCGAGGATGCCGATGATCATGACGCCGATCAGGCCGACCGGAAGCAGCGCCTTGGTCAGCAGGCCCCAGGCCTGGTCGGGATCCGACAGCGACGGTCCGAACAGCGCCAGCGCGATCAGGCCGCAATAGGCCCAGGCGATGGTCACGAAGCGCTTGCTGAAGCCACCCGTCACGGCACCGATGCGCGCGGCGTATTCGTTCTTCGCCGATCCGGCGATGGTCATGTTCGCCTGCGAGCCGACGATGCCGACCAGCTGCACGAAAAGCAGGGCCGCGATGGAATACCAGGTGTATTCGCTGGCCCCGTCGCCGCCGAAGAGGTTGAACATCGCCGCCGGCACCTTCTCGTGCAGCGCGGAGATGCCGCCGATTTTAGTCAACCCGAACGGGATCAGGATGAACGAAATCACAATGACCAGGACAGCCTGCAAGGCGTCCACCATGGCCGAGGCCTTCAGTCCCCCGAGCATCACGAAGATCGCCACCAGCACCGTGGACACGAGGTAGAATTGCACGGGCTTCAGGTAGGTGACGTAGGGCTGCAGCTCCCCGCGGTCGTAGTAGGCCTTGAGCACGTCGTAACGCGCGGCGCGCTCCGCGGCCAGCGGCGCCGTCTGGCGCTCTGTCCGCAGGGTGGCAAACTCATGGTAATCGGCCACCCGCTGGGCTTCCACCAGCGTGTAAGCGGCGGGTTCCTTGACCATGAGGGGCTGCAGGGTCTTCAGCGCGACGACATTGCCGCCCGCGATGCTCACAATCGCCATCAGGACGGTGGTGGACGCGTAGAGCGTGGCGAGGAAGCGGTTGCCGAACCGGTCTTCGAACAGCTCGGCCGTGGTGGTCAGGCGCACGCGGCGGAACCAAACCGTCGTGAACCAATAGTAGGGCGTGAGAAACAGGGTGATGAGCGCCAGCCACGCGCCGCCCGCTCCCTGCCGGTAAACGGAGCTCGAGGTCGTGGTCGCCTGCCCCGGATC
>JAUPWC010000218.1 GCA_030916665.1 Verrucomicrobiota bacterium | reverse complement strand
GTCTTGGGGATTTCCTTCAGGAGGGCGGCCGGGGAGGGGAGGGCCCGCGTCTCGACGACATTGATATCCGATGTTTTCTGCACAGGTGGCCAACCCTGCAAAGGCCTCCGGGCGGAGCAAGCCTCGGCTTGCCCGTGACGCATTCTGGCCCGGGCAAAGAAAAGGCCGGTCGTATACCCCTATACGACCGGCCATTGCTTTCTTAGTTACCCCAAAACTCCCGCTAGGCGGGAGAAGTGATAAATTCGATAACGGAAGGAATACGTGGTTCCTTAGCTCCGTCAAATTCTTCGAGGGACCTTTCAGAGAACATCCTTGATAAAGCTGGTCCCATGCCAACAATAGGGGTCAATTCGACGTGATTTACTATCTGCCGGACAACGATTTAAAAAACGCATCAGCTGTGCTCCGAATTCGGGGCCCTGACGCTAATAGCTATTTGCAGGGGCAGTTCACGCAGGACGTGAACGCGCAAAACGGGCGCTCCTACGGCTTGTGGCTCGATCAGAAGGGTCGCGTGCTCGCCGATGGCCATGTGCTCAGGCAGGCCGACCGGGATTTCCTCGTCGTAAGCTTCTCCCTGCCCGCCGCCCAGCTGCTGGCGCGGCTGGAGGCGTATCTGATCGCCGACGAGGTGGAGCTGGCCGACGAAACCGGCGCGTGGACAGGGATTTTGCTCTGGGGGGAGGAAGCCTCGACCCGCCCGCTGCCCGCGGGCGTGCTGGGTTTCCCCAGCCGTCGGGCCGGGGCCGGGAGCGTGCAATGGTTGATGCCGGCCAACCGGCTCGAAGCCGTGGTGGCGGAGTTGAATAAAATCTCCGCGGAGGCGCGCGATCCCCGCACGGCCGAGCTGGAGCGTCTGCGCCAGGGCGTGCCCGCGGTGCCGGCCGACATCGGTCCGCGCGACCTGCCCAACGAGGGCGGCCTTGATGACGTGGCGATTTCCTACACGAAAGGCTGCTACCTTGGGCAGGAGGTGATGGCGCGGTTGAAAAACCTCGGCCAGGTGCGGCGTCGCCTGCATCTCGTGCGGGGCAAGGGGGCGCCGCCCGCACCCGGCACCGCGTTGCATCAGGGCGGGAACCAGGTCGGCGAGCTGCGCTCGGCCGTGTCTGACGGCGAGGGATTTCTGGCGATGGCGATGCTCTCGCTCATCAAGCTCGACGAAAACTCGCCGCTGAGCGTCGCCCCCGGCGATCCGGCGGTCATCCGGATCCTGCGCCGTGTCTGACGTCGAAAAGATCACCTTGATCTGCGAACGCTTGGGCGCTTCTCCCGAGCAAGCCAACACGATGGCGCGGCAGCTCTTGAAGCGCGCCGATCAGCTTTCCGCCGAGCGGGGCATCACGCGCGAGACCGCGCTCGCGCAACTCCTCCAGATTCTCGTCGAAGGCCGCCAGGGCAACCTGCCGCCGGGGTTTTCTCCGCCGGGATCAAAATAGCGGTTGCTCCTCGAATACCTTCTTCAGATCGAGAAAATACGGGTCCACCCAGCGGTGGGCCCAGAAGAAGTAGATCAGCGCGGCGAGGCCGAGCATGGGGCCGAAGGGGACATGCACACCAAGGCCGAGTTCGGCGGGCTGGCCTTCGGGGGTTTCCGCCGGCAGGTTCACCGGGGCATTCTTGCCGGTAGTTTTTTTCCACGCGTAGGCGGCGATGAACCACACGCAGCCGAGCACAGCGCCGCCGAACATGCCGAAGACCGCGCCCTGCCAGCCGACGAAGGCGCCGAGCGCGCCGAGATATTTTACGTCGCCGAAGCCCATCGCCTCCTTGCGCAGGATCACCTCGGCGAACAGCGCGATCCAGAGCACGAGCGCCGAGCCGACGAACAGACCGAGCACGGAGTCGAGCAGGGCGCGCATGCCGGCGACGAACCACAGCTCGTGCAGCTGCCCGTGCAGGCCCGGCAAGAGCAACGAAAGCAACAGGCCCAGCGCCGCGCCGCCGATGGTGAAGGCGTCGGGGATGATCATGTGGTCATGGTCGATGAAATGCGCGCAGACCACTATGCTGCAGAGCACGGCTCCGGCCAGCGCCTTGCCCGGCGAGAACAGCAGCCAGCAGGCGACGAACAGCGCCGCCGTGAGCAGCTCGATAGCGGGGTAGCGGAAGCTGAAGGGACGTCCGCAGCACCGCGCCTTGCCGCGCAGGATGAACCAGCTCAGCACCGGGATGTTGTCATACCAGACGATCCGCCGGCCGCAGCCGCAGTGCGAGGGCGGTGACACGACCGACTCGTTCTTCGGGATGCGGTAGATGCAGACGTTGAGAAAGCTCCCGATGCAGGCGCCGAAGATGCCGGCCCAAAGAGGAAAGAACCACGGGAACTGCTCGCTGATGGCCTGGAGCTCGGGACTCATGTGGATCGGGCGCCCAGTCCAAGGGCGGCGCGGGCGGCGGCGTCCATCACCGCGGCTGGCACTGCGGCTTCGGTCCAGATTTCCAGCGCGCGGGCTCCTTGGTGGACGAGCATCGAGAGGCCGTTGGCGTGCGGCAGGCCGAGCGCCGCCGCGTCGCGCAGCAGCGTGGTTTGCGGCGGGTTATAGACCATGTCGTAAACCCTGGCGCCCGGCGGCAGGCGGCGCAAATCGATTGGCGCGGGCTCGCCCGGTTTCAATCCGGCGGAGGTTGCGTTGACGACGACGGCTCCGGCGGGAATCGCGGCGGGCGGCTCTGTCGGATCAAAGCCTTCCAGCACCGTGTTGCCAGCCAGCGGACGCAGCGCTGTGAGGAGGGCGTCGAGATTGGCGCGCGTGCGGTTGCCGATGCGGAGCGAGGAGCATTGGCGTTGCAGGCATTCCACCGCCGCACCGCGGGCGGCACCGCCCGCCCCGAGCAGCACGACGTGAGCCCCCGGGAGTTCGATCCCGAGGTCGGCCTTGAGCGCCGTGGCGAGACCGTAGCCGTCGGTGTTGAAACCTTTCCAGCCGGCGGCCGTGCGGCGCAGGGTGTTGACCGCGCCGATGGCGCGGGCGGCGGGGTCGATTTCCGCGACTAATTCAACGGCGAGCACCTTGTGCGGCACGGTGAGATTCAGGCCGTGAAAACCGGCGGCATGCAGCCGGGTCAGCGCTTGCGGCAGCTGTTCGGGCGGCACATCGAAGCGGAAATATTTCCATGCGGCGAAGCCCGGGGAGCCGCCCGCCATGGCGGCGAGCGCGGCGTTGTGCATCGCCGGGCTCACCGAGTGTTTGATCGGATGACCGAGCACGGCGAGGGCGGGGCCGGGGTGCGACCAGCCGTCAAGGTCGGCCAGGGTCAGGACATCGCGATTTTCGATTTTCGATTTCAGATTTTCGAGTGAGTCAGGCGCAGGGCCGGCGTGCAAAATCGAAAATCACGTCGTGTGGCGTTCGTAGGTGGACTCGAACTCGGCGACGAACTCGGCGAAGAGCCGGGCGCGGTCGGGGTCGTTGGCGACGGAGTAGTGGTTGACCAGGTTGCGGCAACAGCGGCAAAGAACCTCGCGCACGGGGGTGGGGGCGAGGTCGGCGATACTGGGGTTGGGGCTCTGCCGGCGCAGCAGCTCCACGGCCTGGCCAGCGTTGATGAAGCTGCCGGAGTTGAAAGGGTCGATGTAGAAGGGCAGCTGCTCGGCGTAGCAGCCCACCACGAAGTGCCCGGGCAGGCCGACGGGCTCGAGGGAGAGGCCGAGCCGCTCCGCCACGAGCAGATAGACGATGGAGAGCGAGATCGGGATGCCCTTGCGTCGGATCAGCACCTGGTCGAGGTAACTGTTGAGCGGGTCGGCGTAGTGGTCGGTGTTGCCGCGCAGACCGTATTCGTGGAAGAGCACGCGGCTGATGACACGGCATTTCTCGCGCACGCTAGCCGGTTCGGCGATCAGTTCGCGGCAGCGGGCGGCCATCGAGTCGAGCCGGCCGCAACAGGCGCCGATGTCGATTTCGGGGTTGATCGTGCGGCTGAGGAGCAGCGCGCCGGTTTCGAGTTCGTAGTTGAGCGAGCGGATGAAGCCGCGGAACTCCGTCACGGGGTCGGAGTAGTCGAGCTCACGCAGGAACCAGTTGGCGTGCGCGGCGAGCGCGCGGTCGGGCTGGTTGGCGAGGTGCCGGAGGAAATCCACGCTCTCGCGCCCGTGTTTCATGAAATGGGCGAGGAGCGACTGGCGCACCGCGGGCGCCGTGTCGTCCAGCAGGCGGGCAAACGTGGTCCTTTCGGCGGTTGTGAATCCGGGTGCTTCCACGCCTTCACAGACAACCGTCGAGTGCAGTCCGCGCAACGGGGAAAGTTTTCGCCGGACCCAAAAATTTTCTGGCCTTGAGTCCCGCGGTCACCGCGCTCCGTAGAGCGCGGTGCCGACCCGCACGAGAGTGCTGCCCTCCAGGATGGCGGCCTCGAGGTCGCCGGTCATGCCCATGGAGAGCTCGCGCAGGGGCGCGCCGCTGCGCGCGGCGAGGCCGTCGCGGATCTCGCGCAGCCGGGCGAAGGTGCGGCGTGCGACGGCCGGGTCGTCGGAGAGCGGGCCGATCGTCATGAGGCCGTCCACCTGCAGGTGGGGCAGGGCGAGGGCGGTGTCGAGCAGGCGGCCGGCGTCGGCGGGCTCCGCGCCGAACTTGGCCGGATCGTCCCCGGTGTTGATCTGGAGCAGCACGGGCAGTTTGCGTCCGAGTTCCCCGGCGGCGCGGTTGAGCACGCCGAGCAGTTTTTCGCTGTCCACGCTCTGGATGCGGTCGAAGTGGGTGGCGGCCAGCTTCGCCTTGTTGGACTGGAGGTGGCCGATCAGTTCCCAGCGCAGGCCGGCGGGGGACTGCGGCCGCTTTTCGACGCCCTCTTGCACGCGGTTCTCGCCGACGGCGGCAAAGCCGCGGCGCGCCGCATACTCGGCGGCGGCGGCGGGATGGGTCTTGGTGACAGGCAACAACGCGACCTCGGCGGGATTGCGCCCGGCGGTGGCGCAGGTGTCGGCTATTCGCGCGAGCAATGCGTCCGCCCGGTGGCTGAAAGTCTCGTAATCGATAAACATCTATGAGCGGCTCTTTTAGGATGGATTGGCGATAAGTTCGCGTTATGCTGGGTTTGCAAGATACACGACGTATGCAAATCGAGAACTTCAAAATCTTCGCGGATCTGGTCGAGACCAAGAGCTTTTCCAAGGCTGCCAAACTGAACGGCATCACCCAGTCGGCGGTCAGCCAGCAGGCCCGGGCGATGGAGCGGAACTTCAAGACGCTCATGATCGACCGCAGCCAGAAGCAGTTCAATCTGACCCGCGAAGGCCAGCGCATCTACGAGGCGGCTAAGGAGATCCTGCACGTCTATGAAAAGCTCGAGAGCGAGCTCCAGGAGATGAAGAAGGTGATCAGCGGCACGATCCGCATCTCGACGATCTACTCGATCGGCCTGCACGAGCTGCCGCCCTACGTGAAGCGCTTTCTCCAGTCTTTTCCGTCGGTCAACGTCCGCATCGAATACCGGCGCTCGAACCTCGTGTATGAGGACATCCTGCACAACGCCGTGGACTTCGGTCTCGTCGCCTTCCCCCAGAAGCAGCGCCAGATCGAGATGCTGCCGTTCCGCAACGACCGGCTCGTGCTCATCACGCACCCCAACCACCCGCTGGCGAAGGGCACCGAGGTGGACCTCAAGACGCTTTCCGGCCACAAGTTCATCGGCTTCGACCCCGACATCCCCACGCGCAAGGCCGTGGACTCGATCTTCCGCGACAACAAGCTGGAGATCACGCCGGTCATGGAATTCGACAACATCGAGACCGTGAAGCGCGCCGTCGAGATCGACCACGGCATCGCCATCGTGCCGCAGGCCACCGTGCAGCAGGAGCTGCGGCAGGGCACGCTCGCCATCGTCCCGTTCAAGGGCAAGGAGTTCACCCGGCCGCTGGCGATCCTCCACCGCAAGGGCCGTGTGCTCACGCCCGCGATGAAGAAGTTTGTCGAGATGCTTGCCACCGAGGGTGCCGCCGCCGAGGCCGCGTCGAAGGACTGAGCTTCGCGCACCGGTGCCGCCGGCCGGGAACAAAACCGGCGGCGGTGTCTCTCATTCACGAACATGAAAACCCTGCTCCGCTCCCTTCTTGTCACGCTCGGACTGGCCCTGCTGGCCGGTTCCGCTTCCGCCTCGGTGGTCGGCCAGCCGGCACCGGCGGTCACCTTCAAGGACCTCGCCGGCAAGGAGGTCAGCCTCGCCTCGCTCAAGGGTAAGGTAGTCGTCGTGGATTTCTGGGCCACCTGGTGCGGGCCGTGCCGTGTGGAAATCCCGGGCTACATCGAAATGCAGAAAAAATACGGCAAGGACGGCGTCGTCATTGTCGGCGTGTCGCTGGACCAGAAGGGCCCGAAGCACGTGCAGAAGTTCGTCGAGCAAAACGCCATGAACTACACGATCGTCATGGGCGACAGCGACACGGTGAGCGCGTTCGGCGGCTTCGACTCGATCCCCACCACCTTTCTCATCAGCCGCGACGGCAAGATCCTGCACGAGAAGAGCGGCGCGATGGCGCACGAGGAATACGAGGCGATCCTCAAGAAGGCGCTGTGAACGGGAGGTGGAACCTGCGCCCCGTCGCAGGTTTTCCGCACCAGCCCGCGCGGAGCGCGGGCTCCAGCCTTGGGACACAATTGATTTGAGCCGGGCCCGCGGGTCCGGCTCTTTGCTGGGCGATGACCTTTTCCTGGCACCTGCTGATCCCGCTGGCCTGCGCCTTCACCTACGTGACGGCGGCGCTTATGTTCAAGCGCGCGGCGGAGCTCGGCGTGGGCGTCTGGCGCACGACCTTTGTGGCGAACTGGACGGCATGTCTGGCCTTCCTGGCCATCTGGCTCGCGGCCGGGGCGCCCGTGGTCGCGCTCGCGCTCTACTGGCAGCCGGCGCTGGCCGCGGGTTTTTTCCTGCTTGGTCAGTCCAGCATGTTCCTCGCGCTGAAGCACGGCGACGTGACCGTCACCACGCCGGTCATGGGCAGCAAGGTGATCATGGTGGCACTGTTCACGGTGTTGCTGAACGCGGGTGAGATGCCGCTGCGCTGGTGGATCGGGGCCGGACTCAGCGCCGCCGCCGTCTTGCTGCTGCATGTTGGCCGGGGCTTGGGATCAAACCGGCACGTCGGGCGCACGGTGCTGCTCGCGTGGGCGAGTGCCTCATGCTACGGTCTCGGGGATGTGTGCATCCAGAAATGGGCGCCCGGTTGGGGCGCGACGGCGTTCGCCCCGGCGATGTTTGGCTGGGTCGGGATCTATTCGCTGGCGCTGATCCCGGTGTTCAGCGCGCCCCTGCGCGCCATGAACGGCCAGGCCTGGCGGTGGGTGGGCGCGGGTTCCGTGATGATGGCGGTCAACAACGCCGGCATCGTGCTGGCGATCGGCATCTGGGGCGGGGCCACGGCGGTGAACATTGTCTACAGTGCGCGCGGCTTGGTGAGCGTCGCGGTCGTCTGGGCCGTCGGCCACTGGTTCCACAGCCGGGAACAGCATCACGATCCTGTGGTGCTCCGCAACCGCCTCATCGGCGCCGCGCTGATGCTGGCGGCGATCGTCCTGGTGCTGGTGTGAGAAAAGCGGGAGCGGATCCGCGCGGTCGCGCGGCTTCAGCGTGGCTACAAATTATCGAGCGTGTCGCGCACGCGGCGTTTGGCGGCGGTGTCGTGGCGGCCGCGGTCCGGCATGGCGAGGCCGCGGCGCCACGCCGTTTGCGCGTCGGCCTGGCGCTCGGCGGCGGCGTAGGCGAAGCCGAGTTCGAGGTGGTGGTTCAGCTCATCGGGTTCGAGCGCGACGGCCTTCTCCAGGTGGCGCACCGCCGCTGCGGGCGAGGCGTCGGGCAGGCCGCCGTAGAACAGGCGCACCGCCCAGCGGGCGGTGAGGCCGAGCGAGGCGACCTCGTGGTGCCAGCGTCCAAGGATGTGGTGCGCCCAGGCGTAATTCGGGTCGAGGGCCAGCGCGCGCTCGGCTTCCTCCTTCACGAGGCGCGAATACTTCACCTTCGTGCGCGTGTCGCTGTAAACGGCGAGCTTGCCGTGGCAGACGGCGAGCGAGAGCACGTTGACGGGATCGCGCGGATTGAGCGCGACCGCCCGCAGCGCGTAATCGAGAGCGGTCTGCGCGTAGCGCTTCTTTTCCTCGATGTCGTCCTGCTCGGTCGTGAGGTCGGAATACTGGCGGGCGATCTTCTGCAGGATTAAGGCGTCGTCGGGTTTGGCGGCGGCGGCTTGGAGCAAGAGTTCCAGCGCCCGGGCCGAGTCCAGCCGTGTCTCGGCGGCGCGGGCGGCTTCGAGCAACGCGGTCACGTCCGCCCCCCAGGCGGAGACGGACAGCAGGCAACCCAAGAGCAGGTGACGGAGTCCCTTCACGGCTTGCGGAAGAGATAGTGGCTGACGTGCCATTCCTCGCCGTCGCGGAACCACCAGAGTTCGGCGCAGGCGAGGTAGAAGACGCGCCAGTAGGCCCACCATTTCACGGCTTGGTCCCGGCCGTAGGTCTGGGCGAAGAGAGGCATGATCTGCTCGCGGTGGGCATCCATGTTCTGGAGCCAGTGTTCGGCGGTCTGCGCGTAGTGGCGGCCGTTGACCTTCCAGTCCTGCTCGAGCTGCAGGTCGTCTTGGAAATGAGGGAAGAGCGCGTGTGCGGGCATCAGGCCGCCGGTGAAGAAATACCGGCTCATCCAGTCGGTCTCGTCGCGCGCCTCGAAGTGATAGCAGAAGCGAGAATGCGTGAACACATGCGCGAAGAAACAGCCCTCGGCGCGGAGCCAGCGGGCGATGTTGCCCATGAGATGCGGCCAGTTCTTCATGTGCTCGAACATTTCGACCGAGACCACGCGGTCAAAGGAGCTCGCGATGAGGTCGAGGTCGTTCATGTCGCACGTGATGATCTCGATGTTGGCGAGGCCGCGCCGCTTCGCTTCGCTCAGGATGTGCTCGCGTTGGGTGCGCGAGTGAGAGACGCCGACGATTCGCGCGCGCGGATAGTGCTCCGCCATCCAGAGCGTGAGCGAGCCCCAGCCGCAACCAAGCTCCAGGATGTCGAGGCCGTCGGCGAGCCGGGCGCGCTCGCAGGTGAGGGCGAGCATGCGCTCCTCGGCCTGGGCAAGGGTCTCGGCGCCGCGCTCGTAGAATCCGGAGGAGTATTTCAGCCGCGGACCGAGGCAGAGCTGGTAGAAGGCGGTCGGCACCTCGTAGTGCTGCGTCTTCGAGTCGGCGGTGTTGATGGCGATGGGCATCGCGCGGAGCGACCCGGCGAACTGCGCCACCTGGATTTCCGGCGAGGGGTGATCGATCTCGCGCAGGCGCTGCCGCAGCAGACGACGGATGCCGAAGCGGATCAGCCAGTCGGGAAGGCGGTTCTTTTCAAGCAGACGGTCGATCATGGACGAAGCGGATTGGGGCGGACGGGCGGTGGCGTGCGCGCCGTGGGTCGCGGGCGTCAGCTGGCGTTCGGGGCGGAGGTGGGTAGTTTCGGGAACCATGGGATGAAGGCGCTGGTGGACTGTTGGTAGCGGCGGTAGGCGTCGCCTTTGGAGCGCACGGCCTGCTCCTCGGTGAGCGGGATGCCGGTCACGCGCAGCAGCAGGTAGAGGATGCTCGCGGGTCCGATGATCGCGAGCCAGCCCCACGGCGACGCGAGGGCGAAGACGAAGAAGGCGACCCAGACGAGCCACTCGAAGAAGTAGTTGGGGTGGCGGCTGAGCCGCCAGAGACCGGCATCGCATACGCGGCCCTTGTTCGCCGGCACGCGCTTAAAAGCGGCGAGCTGCGCGTCGGCAATGGCCTCGCCGTAGAGCGCGAGAAACCACAGGCACGCTCCGGCGATTTCCAACAGGTGAAAGCGCGGCGCCGGGTTGAACACCGGCAGCAGAAAGGCCAAGCCGAGCAACACCACCGAAGCCGCCTGCAGCTGGAAGAACCCGGCCATCCTCGGGCCGAAGTTGCCGGCCCAGTCCTGGCGCAACTGGACGTAGCGCCCGTCTTCGACCGGGTGGTGCGAGGCAACGCGTTTCAGCAGGTGCGAGCCCAGGCGCACGCTCCAGAGCACCGCGATGGCTGCGATCATGAACCGGCGCAGATACCAGCCCGGGCCGAACCACGCATAGAACGCCGCCAGCGGAGCAAAGGCATAGGCCCAGGCCACGTCCACGAAGCCGTAGTTGTCCAGCCGCCGGCACAGCAGCCAGAGCAGCGCGAAGAGCGTGCACAGGCCGGCGAGGGCGAGAACGATGAGCGGCAGCGAAGACATCGGGAGTAACTACGCCCGGGCGGCGGATTTGGACGCCAACCGACGGAGTGCCGGGCGCAGAACCCAGTAGAGCGTGGCGATCAGCAGCGGGGCGGTCAGCGCCCACGCGGTAAAGGCGTGAACCCCGGCCCAGCCGAAGCGGCCGATAAACTCACCGGGACTTGCCTCGCGGAAGACACGGAGCATCTCCGCGATTGTGAAGCGGGCATCCTGCGCCCGCCAGACCCACTCGCCGAGCCGCACGTAGGCGACGATGAGCAGGAGCTGCAAAGGTCCGAGCAGCTGGTTGAGGGTTTGCAGGATCGGCTGGTTCATCCGCAACCGGAGGCCGACGCCGAGGTTGAGCAGCGCCGTGAAGCCGAGGAAGGGAAACAGGGAGCAGGCGGTGCCGACGGCGAGGGTCAGGGCGACCTTGTCGGGCGTGATGCCTTGGGTGAACAGGGCGATGATCGGGTCCCGCACCCGGCGCTGCCAGAATGAGCGTCGGGTGATTGCCTCGGGTGCGGTCACGCGAGCAGGTAAACGGCGACCGCGGCGGCGGTCAACAGGCCGGGCAGCGGAAGGGTGCCGGGATTGCGCCGGGTGAAGACGGGATCGAGCGGGCCCTCGGCCGGCACGGCGAACAGCTCGCGCAGCAGGTAGGCGGCCATGGCAAGGTTGCCGAGCAGGATGATGGCAACGAACCAGAGCAGACGCGCGACGAGCGACTGTTCCTTCCACGCGACCCACACATAGAAACTGAGGAAAGCCCAGTAGGCGTCGAAGAGCGTGGCGATGACCCAAGGATCGCGGATCGTGGCGCCGCGGGCAAAATCCCCGAGCGGCTGGTGCAGGCTGGCCCAGGTCGTGACCCCGAGCATCGAGCCGATGATGACGAGGCAGAGGAGACGGAGGAAGAGGATCATGGGAAAGCAGCGGGTAGTGAGTAGCGGGTAGCGAGTAGAAGGCGTGATTGGACGATGCTCCCTACTCACTACCCGCTACTCGCTACTTCAAACTCAGATTGTTCGCCCGGGTGTGCAGCGTGTGGATGACGGAGATGTGGCGCAGCGCGAAGGCGGCTTCGCAGTAGCAGAGGTAGTAGCGCCATTTGCGGATGAAGCGATCGTCGAAGCCGAGGGCGCGCACCTGGTCGAGTTTGGCCGAGAAACTGTCGCGCCAAACCCGCAGGGTCTTGGAGTAGTCGCGGCCGAGGTCCTCGAAGGCGTGGAGCACGAGGCCGCCGTGATCCGCGAGGAGACCGTTGAGGCGGTTGACGGACAGCAGCAGCGAGCCGGGGAAAATGTGTTTCTGGATGAAGTCCACGCCGGAGCGCAGCGCGTCGTAGCGGTGGTCGGGCACGGTGATGTATTGGAGCGCGAGCAGGCCGTCGGGCTTGAGCAGGCGGTCCATGGCGGCGGCGAAATCGGGAAGATACCGGTGGCCGACGGCCTCGAGCATCTCGATGGAGACGATCTTGTCGAAGCGGCCGGTGATGTCGCGGTAGTCCTGCATCCGCACCTCGATGCGGCCGGCCAGACCGGCGGCGGCGATGCGCTGCACGGCGAGGTCGTGCTGCTGGCGCGAGATGGTGACGGTGGTCACGCGGCAGCCGTATTTCGCGGCGGCGTGCAGGCTCCAGCCGCCCCAGCCGGTGCCGATCTCGAGGACGTGGTCGGTGGGTTTCAGCCGCAGGTGGCGGCAGAGGGCGTCGTTCTTCGCGATTTGGGCCTCGCGCAGCGTGGCGTCGGCGCGTTCCCACTTGGCGGCGGAATACATCATCGTTTCGTCGAGCCAGAGGGCGAAGAAGACGATGGAGAGGTCGT
>JAUPWC010000217.1 GCA_030916665.1 Verrucomicrobiota bacterium | reverse complement strand
GGTGGTTCCGAGCGGTCGCACGCTGACGGCGACCGGAAGCGGCACGATTGTGGCGACCTCGTTGACGAGTGGAACTCCTGCCGCCAGTGCCGACGTGCAGATTTTTACGACTACCGGAGCGAACACTTGGACTAAACCCAGCGGGGCGAAGTGGATTGAGGTGCAATTGGTCGGCGGGGGAGGTGGTGGCGGGTCAGGACGAAAGGGAGTTTCTGCCTCGCAGCGCCGCGGCGGCGGCGGCGGCGGTGGAGCAGCCTTCGCGCAAATGAGTTTTCCCGCCTCGGCGCTCAGTTCTACGGTGAGCGTCACGGTGGGCGCCGGTGGTTCCGGCGGTGCGGCGCAGACCTCGGCAAACTCCGACGGCAATGACGGGACGAACGGCGGCGCGACAAGTTTCGGATCTCATCTTGCTGCGTTGGGTGGCAATAGGGGTGACAAGGGGACTGCGGCAGCGGGCTCGGGTGGAGTGGGCGGACTCGGGGTCCATTACGGATCAGAGGGCGGAAGCGCGACCAGCAGCACCGGTTCCGATGGGCAGAATACTGGTTACGATGTCACAATCACAAAATACCTCGGGTTTCTTTCCGCGGCCGGTGGTGGGGCGGGTGCTGGCCTGAATGGCAGTGATGACGAGGCTGATGGGGGGAGCGGTGGAATATCGTTAATCTACGTGGCATCGGCGGCCGGAATTTCCGGCGGGGCACCTGGGGCGGCCGGTGGATCGGCAGGAGCAAATATCGCGATGGGTGGCTCGGGGGGAGGGGGTAGTAATTCGACTACGACATCCAGTGCCGCGGCCGGAGGGGCTGGAGGGGCCTATGGGGGAGGCGGGGGAGGCGGGGCGGCGGGCCATGACTCCTACAATTCCGGCGCGGGCGGCGCGGGGGCGGCAGGAATCGCGATCGTTACGACCTATTTTTAGTCAACCAACCACAATCGAATGAAACTGAAAACCAAAGCCATCATCGTCCTGTTCCAAGCGCTTTCGTCGCTGAACGGGGCTTCCCGCGTTGTTGAAATCGACGGTCGCAAGAAGGTCATCGAGGAGCCGTATGCGCTCTCGCCGAAGGTCCGCTGGAATGCGGCCAAGAATCGCAGTATCTTGCGGCGGATCGTCGACGTGCGAGATGAGGTAGCGATGGGCTACCAAAAGGAGCTGCGCGCCTTCCGGGCGAAGCTGAATCCTTCGGACGATCCGAAGGAAAATGCGCGCAAATTTCAAGATGAGGTGGAACGGATCAACGGCCTGCTGGCCGATCTAGCCGAAGATGAGCACGACGTCGAAGGGCTGCGGAAACTCTCGGCGACCGGGCTGAACCTCAAGGAATCGCCCATCCCGCCGTCGGTGATCGACGAACTCATGCCGCTGATCGACGGCGACCCGGATTTCGAATCCGAGGAAAAATCGAAGTAAACGATGCCCGTCAAACGTGAGCTGGTCCCATTTCCGGTAAAACTCTCGGACGGCAGCCGGCTTTTGCCGGACCTGCCGGCGGGGACCATTGGGCCGGCGAACTTTGACGAGAAGATCAACTTCGTCTCGGAGATCGGCGAGGTGCGGAAGCGCGCCGGGTGGGATTACCCGGCGCCAACCGACGACTGGCTGGGGGACGGGCTGGCGGATTTTGCCGACGGGCAGCCGGCGGAGGAGATCGATGCCGTGCGGCGCCCGAATGGCACCTACGCGATCGTGGGTTGCGGCGCGGGCCTGATCAAGTATTTCGACTACGACACGAACCAGTGGGTGCAGATCGGCAGCGGGTATTCGACCGCCTACGACGCAGGATTCCGCTGGTGGCAGATTGTCGACGTGGCCGGCTACGCGGTGTTCAACAACGGCCGCGACCTGCTGTGCACCTGGCAGGTCGGCGACGTGGCGGTGACGCCCCTCTATGAATTCCGGGAGGCCGGTTACGCGAGTTGCGGGCTGATCTGCGAATACGTGGATGGCGTGCTGATGTGCGCCGACATCCTTGAGATCAACGACGCCAGCATGGCGGCGGTGATGAACGATCCGCTGCCCTACAAGACGATTGTGGACGGCGCGACCACCACGCGAATCACATTCCGTCGGGTGTGGTCGAACGAGGGCGATCCGCGGGACTTTGCGGCGACGGTGCCGGGCACGGTGGCGGCCAGCTCGACGGCCCTGACGCTGGCGTGGCCGATGGCCTCGCTGGCGATCGGCGACGAGATCATTATCAATGGCGCCGGGACGTCGGGCGGAAACCTGACGACAACGATCGGAAACATTTCGGGCGTGAATGTGACGCTCGACGATGCGGCGGTGACGACCGCCACCGCGCAGGACGTTTACCTTTCGACGGCCGAATCTTCGATCGTGGGCTATGACGACATCGAGGACGACGGGTCGGCGATCGTGATGCAGATCCCGCTGAAAACGCAGCTCATCACCTTCAAGGCGAGCGGCCATATCTGGCAGACCTACTACACGGGCGATTTGGATACGCCGTTCGCGAAGGACCGGGTGACCAAGAAGCGCGGAGTGGCGCCGCGGTTTCCGCGGGCGGTGGTGTGCGTGACGAACGACAACAACGAGGAATATCTGGTTTTCCCGGGCGCAAAGCATTTTTATCGGTTCGACCTCGGCAGCCAGGCCCCGCAGCAGGAGCGG
>JAUPWC010000216.1 GCA_030916665.1 Verrucomicrobiota bacterium | reverse complement strand
GCCCTGCGGCTGCCCATCGACGCCACGCCCGACATCACCAACGTGCAGGTGCAGGTCAACACGGAGGTCAACGGTCTGGCCCCCGAGGAGATCGAAAAGCTCGTCACCTTTCCCATCGAAATGGAAATGAGCGGCGTGCCCGGCATGACGGAGCTGCGCTCGCTCTCCAAGACGGGCCTTTCGCAGATCACCCTCGTCTTCGGCGAAGACACCGACATCTACCGCGCCCGCCAGCTCGTCAGCGAGCGCATGCAAAACGTTGCCGAGGAGCTGCCGCCCGGCATCACCCCGAAGCTCGCGCCCATCACCACCGGCTTGGGCGAAATCTTCTACTACGTCGTCGATTACAAGGACGATGCCCCCAACAAGCCCGAGACCAGGACCGCGCAGCTCATGGAGCTGAAGCTCATCCACGACTTTGTCGTGAAGCCGGGCCTGCGCACCGTTCCGGGCATCGCCGAGGTCAATGCCTCGGGTGGCTACGAAAAGCAGATTGTCGTCCAGCCCCGTCCGGACGCCCTGCTCGCCACCGGTCTCACGTTCAGCGACCTCGCCGAAGTCATCGGGGAAAACGTCGAGAACGCGGGTGGCGGCGCCGTCCAGATCGGCGGCGAACAGATCACCATCCGCGCCGACAGCCGCGTCCAGTCTGCGGCGGAAATCTCCCAACTCCCGATCAAGTTCCGGGGTGCGGCCGCGAAACCGCTCCTCGTCCGTGATGTCGCCGACGTGGGCATTGGAAGCAGCCTTCGCACCGGCTCGGCCACCTACAACGGCAAAGAGGCCGTGCTCGGGGCTGCGCTCATGCTAGCGGGGGAGAACTCTCGCATCATTGCCAAGCGCGTGGCGGAAAAACTCGTGGAAATTACCCCCAAGCTGCCGCCCGGGGTGACCATCACCACCGTCTATGACCGCACCGACCTGGTGGACCGGACCATCGCCACGGTCGAAAAGAACCTCTTCGAGGGTGCCATCCTCGTGGTCGTCGTCCTGCTCGGTCTTCTCGGCAACTGGCGGGCCGCGCTGATCGTCGCCCTGGCCATCCCGCTGTCGTTTCTCTTCGCCATCACGGGCATGGTGCGCTTCGGCGTCTCCGGCAACCTGATGAGCCTCGGGGCGGTGGACTTCGGCCTCATCATCGACGGTGCGGTCGTGATGGTCGAGAACATCGTCCGACGGCTGGGCGTGCGCCAGCACGAGCTGCATCGCACCCTGACGCTGGAGGAGCGGATGCACACCGTGCTCGCCGCCGCCAAGGAAGTCGGCCGCCCGACCTTCTTCGGCGTCTTCATCATCACCATCGTCTACGTCCCCATCCTCTCGCTGACCGGCATCGAGGGGAAGATGTTCAAGCCGATGGCCCTCACGGTCATCTTTGCCTTGATCGGCGCGCTCATCCTCTCGCTGACCCTCATGCCCGTGCTGTGCTCGTATTTCCTGCGCGGCAAAATAACCGAAGAGGACAACTTCCTGGTTCGCGCCGCGAAAGCGGTCTATCGCCCGACCCTCGACGTGGCTCTCCGCCTCCGGTGGCTCTTTGTCGGCGTGGCCATTGCCCTCTTCGTCGGCGCTGTCGTCCTCTTTACCCGGCTTGGCGCTGAGTTTGTGCCCCAGCTCGACGAAGGCTCCTACGCGGCCCACATGATCCGCACCACCAGCATCGGCCTTGATGCTGCCATCGCCATGCAGGAGCGGTCGGAAAAGATCCTGAAGGAGCGGTTCCCCGAGGTCACTTACACGTTCTCCCGCATCGGCACCTCGGAAGTCGCGACCGATCCGATGGGCGTCAACGTTGCTGACACCTACATCTTCTACAAACCCTTCGACCAATGGCCGAAGGACGAGCACGGCCACACGCCCACCAAGGACGAGGTCGCCACCCGCATGGCGGCAGAACTCGCCGCCCAGCTCCCGGCCGAGTCTCACCTCTTCTCCCAGCCCATCGAGATGCGGTTCAACGAGATTCTGGAAGGCACCCGTGCCGACATTGCGGTTAAGGTCTTCGGCGACGACTACGCGGAGATCGAGCGCATCGCCTCCGAGGCCCGTGAAATCCTCGAACAGGTGCCGGGCGCGGCGGACGTGGAGTTCGACGCCCTCGGCAAGGCTCCGATGCTCGAGATCAAGCTCAAGCGCGACGCCATGACGCGCTACAACGTCCACGCCAGCGAGGTGAACGCCACCGTGGCCACCGCGCTCGCGGGCACGGAAACCGGCGTGATCGTGGACGGTAACCGCCGGTATCCGATCGTGGTCCGGCTCCCGGAGAATCTCCGCGCGGCCTTTGACGAACTCAAGCACCTGCCCTTGCGCTCTTCCCACGAGGAGGGCGTCATCACCCTTGGGCAGGTCGCCGATTTCGTCATCAGCGAGAAGGTCAACACCATCGCCCGCGAGTTCGGCCAGCGCCGCGCCGCCATCATGGTGAACCTGCGCGGTCGCGACGTGGAGAGCTTCGTCCTCGAAGCCCGCACGAAGGTGAACGAGTCGATCAAGCTGCCCCCCGGCTATTCCATCGAATTCGGCGGACAGTTCAAAAACCTCCAGGAGGCACGCGCCCGGCTCGCGGTCATCGTCCCGGTGGCGCTCGCGGTCATCTTCCTCCTGATCTTCTTCGCCTTTGGCAGTCTGCGCCAGGCCCTGCTCGTCTTTTCGGGCATCCCGCTCGCCGTCACCGGCGGCGTCTTCGCGCTCTGGCTGCGCGACCTGCCCTTTTCGATCTCCGCCGGCATCGGCTTCATCGCTCTTTCCGGCGTGGCCGTCCTCAACGGCGTCATGCTCGTGAGCTACTTCAACCAGCTCCGCGAAGAAGGCAAATCGGTGCGCGAGGCCACCATCGAAGGCTCACTCACCCGCCTGCGGCCGGTGCTCATGACGGCCCTCGTGGCCTCGCTCGGCTTCCTCCCCATGGCGCTCGCCCATGGCGCGGGTGCCGAGGTGCAGCGACCGCTGGCAACCGTGGTCATCGGCGGCATCGTCAGCGCGACCTTCCTCACGCTCGTGCTGCTGCCCGCACTATACGACCGGTTCGAGCGGGACACGGAGTCGGGCTCCCCGAAAAAAGCCTCAACCCCAACCGAAGGAAAAGCATGAAACCCAAGCTGTGGATAATACTCCTCGCGTCAGCCGCCCTGGCCGGCTGCGCCACGCCCTTTCGGGCTCCGCCCGATGTGGCCCATGTCAAACTGGAACGCGCCGATTCCCCGGTCGTCGTTGTCGAGAAAATCTGGCTTGAGCGGAAAAACGGTCCGCTCGTGGTCAAGGGCTACATCGTCAAGCGGCTGGAAGCCGAAGACACGACCCAGACCCATCTGGACGTGACGCTCTACGATGCGGCCGGTGCCGTGCTCCGCAGCACGGTGGAGCATTTTGAACCGCGTCAGATTCCCCGGAGCTACCGCCGACCTGACTACGCGAGCTACAGCGTGCCGCTCGATCCGCTCCCGAGCGGCACCGTGCGCATCGAAGTCCGCGCCCACGAAGGCAACCACTCCTGAACCTCAACCGCCATTGTCCCCATGAAAACCATCCGCAACCTCATCCTCACCTCATTCGCGCTGCTCGCCACGGCCGCAGCCTTCGCCGCCAAGCCGATCCCCGGCCCAAAAGGCGGAAAGATCGTCACCACGGAGGCTCCGCATGTGGAGTTCTTCGTGGAGAAGGACCGCACAGTCACCGTTTCCTTCTACGACAAGGACCTCAAACCCGTGGCCCCGTCGGGTCAGGTGGTTTCGGCTGTCGCCGAAGCCAAGACCGGCAAGGTGACCCTCGCCTTCGCGGCCAAGGCCGGCGCGTTGGTCTCGTCCGCTCCGCTGCCAGAAGGGGACGGCTACCGTATCGTGGTCCAGGTTCGCGACACCGCACAGGCCAAGCCAAAAAACTACCGCGTCGAATTCCATGCCGAGGTCTGCGGCGAGTGCAAGCGGGCCGAATATGCCTGCATCTGCGAAGAACATGGCGAAGAGGCTGGCGGCCATAAGCACTGAGGCCGCTGCGTTTCCCTCATAATATCCTCGCTGGGAGCCAAGCATCATGAGCGAAGACGGACATAACCACGATCCCGGTTGCGAGCACGCGCACGACAACCGGCTCGAGAGCTGGAGCTTGCTCACCTCGGGCGTGCTTGTGGGAGCCGCCCTGCTTGCCAGCGGGTTGGAGGATGGTAGCCAGACGGCCACCACCCTCCTCGCGGGCGCAGGTATGCTGGCGGGCGGATGGTTCCTGCTGCCCAAGGCTGGGCGGGCCGTGCTGCGTCTGCGCCCGGACATCAACCTGCTGGTCGTCATCGCCGCAATCGGAGCATCGGTGATTGGTGAGTGGGTCGAGGCCTCGGCCGTCGTGTTTCTCTTCGGTGTGGCCGAATGGCTGGAAGGCTGGGCGGATCGGAGGGCGCGACGCGCCACCGAGGCCCTGCTGGAACTGGCACCGAAGGTCGCCGTCGTGAAACGCGATGGAGGATTTGTCGAAGTGCCGGTGGATCAGGTCGCGCTCGGCGAAACCGTAGCGACCAAGTCCGGGATGAGCATTCCACTCGATGGAGAGGTCACCCGCGGTGAGTCAGCCGTCAACCAAGCCCCCATCACGGGCGAGTCTGTGCCGGTGGATAAGAAGCCGGGCGATACCGTGTTTGCCGGCACGATCAACGGCGAGGGTTCATTGGAAATCAAAGTCACCAAAACGACGGGTGACACCACGCTCGCGCGCATCATCCGGCTGGTAGCCGAAGCGCAGGAGCAGAAGGCGCCCACACAGCGATTCGTGGACGTGTTCGCCCGCTACTACACGCCTGCCGTTACCGTCGTGGCGCTATTGGTGTTTCTCCTGCCGCCCCTGTTGAGCGAAGGCGACTGGAACACCTGGCTCTATCGCGCCTGCGTCCTGCTCATCATCGCGTGCCCGTGTGCTTTGGTGATTTCCACGCCGGTCAGCATCGTCGCCGGCCTAACGGCGCTCGCGCGGCGCGGGGTGTTGGTCAAAGGCGGTGCCCACCTCGAAACCATCGGTCGCCTCAAAGGCCTAGCCGTGGACAAGACTGGAACCATCACGGAGGGGAAACCCCAGGTGCTTGGCGTCGAATTGCTGGGTTCCGCGACCATGCCACAGGTGCTGGGGGTTGCGGCGGCGATTGACGAACATTCGGCCCATCCGTTGGCCAAGGCCGTGGTGGCGCACGCGAAGGAACAAAAGTTATCCTACGAGCGCGCCTCCGATTATCTGGCCCGCAGTGGACGCGGAGCCGAAGGGGTGATCGACGGTCACGCCTATTTCGTCGGCAACCATCGATTCGCGCACGAACTCGGGGTATGCTCGGAGAGTGTCGAGGCCCGACTGGCGGCAATCGAAGCTCAGGGACAGTCCGTCGTGGTGGTCGGACATCGTCCGCACGATGGCTGCAAGGGTGAAGTATGGGGGATCATCGCCATCGGCGATACGATCCGACCCAACGCCAAGGCCGCCATTGCCGCGCTGCACGCGGCCGGGGTCGAACAGGTGGTGATGCTGAGTGGCGATAACCAGCGCACGGCGGATTTCATCGCCCGGCAGGTCGGCATCGATGAGGCCCGGGGCGACCTGCTGCCGGACGACAAGGTCGAGGCCGTGAAGGCCCTGCGGGCGAAACACGGCGTGGTCGGCATGGTGGGCGACGGAGTGAACGACGCCCCGGCGATGGCCACGGCCAGCATTGGCATCGCGATGGGAGCAGCCGGCACGGACGCCGCCATTGAAACGGCCGACATCGCCCTCATGCAGGACGAGCTCGCCAAGATCGCCGAGACCATCCGCCTCGGCCGCCGCACGCTCGGGATCATCCATTTTAACATCAGCTTCGCGCTCGGGCTGAAGGCCCTGTTCCTCCTTCTCACCCTGCTTGGCTACGCGAGCCTGTGGTTCGCAATCCTCGCGGATACCGGGGCAACCTTGCTGGTGATAGCCAACGCGCTGCGCCTGCTCGCGGCCCCCAAACCTGCCACGGCCTGATGTCATGCGCGCGAAGAGGCCCATCAAGCCATCGACCAGATTCCGGCGTCACGTGCGCTGGGAACTTGAGATCCTGCCTTGGGGAATTGCGGTCGGGTTGCTGCTCGGCTTTGCCGCCGAGCTTTACTGGCATGGGAACATGCTGTGGATGACCGGGAGCGGAATTGGTGGCGGACTGGTGGGGGCCGTATGCGACACAGCGCTCTATTTTTACCGTCGTCACTCTCAGACCTCGAACCAGAGACACCCATGAAGCAGCTTTCCCTCTTCCTTGCCCTTATCGGCCTGTCTGGCTGCGCAACCATTGGTCCCGCTACCGGGGCAGCGCCGCAGGTTCGTATAACCCCACAAAATTCTTCCGCTTTGAGATTCAAATCCGCGCAATTGTTCACCATGGACGGACGAGTCGTCGTTTCGGGCTGGGTTAACGGTCGCTCTGTAGGGATTTCAACCGCGTCGCATCTGGATGTTGTCGTTCTTGATGCCGCCAACCGCGAGGTGGGGCGCGAGTCTGCT
>JAUPWC010000215.1 GCA_030916665.1 Verrucomicrobiota bacterium | reverse complement strand
TGAACTCGGTGCCAAAGCCGTCAGTGTGGCGTGAGATGGTGTCCGGCAGACGGTCGTTCACGAAGCGCGGCAGGCCCCACGCGAGGATCACGCAGAACACCAGCAGTGCGGCGGCGAGGGCGAGCACGGTGCGCTGGCGGCGCAGGGCGAAGTTGAGCAGCGGGTCGTAGAGCCGGAGCAGGAACTTCATGAGCCAGTTCTCTTCCTCGGGCTTGAAGGGCCCGCGCACGAACAGCGTGCAGAGCACGGGTACCACGGTCACGGCCAGCAGCAGCGCGCCGAGGATCGCAAAGACCTTGGTCCACGCGAGCGGGTGGAAGAGCTTGCCGGCCTGCCCGCCGAGCATGAACACCGGCACAAAGGCCAGCACGACCACGATGATCGAGAAAAACATCGGGCGCCCGATCTGCTGGCACGCGCTGAGGGTGATATCGAAGATTTCCTTCGCGGTGAGTTCGGGTGCGGGTAGGGCGGGACCGTTGGGCCCGGCATCAGGCGATGATCCAACCGGCGCGCCCGGCGGTCGCGTCCTGCCTTTCTCCTCCAGCGCCCGCTCGCATTGCCGGATGACGTTTTCCGTCATCACGATGCCGGCATCCACCAGCACGCCGATGGCGATGGCGATGCCCGTGAGCGACATGATGTGCGACGGGATGCCGAACCGGTCCATCAGGATAAACGAGATCAGGATCGAGGCAGGCAGCGGGATCGTGACGATCAGGATGCTCCGGAAGTGCCAGAGGAAGAACACATGCATCAGGGTCACGAGGACGATTTCCTCGAACAGGGCGTTCTTCAGGGTGGCGATGGCGCGGCCGATGAGATCACTGCGATCGTAGAACGACGCGATGCTCACGCCTTCCGGCAGGCCGGCGGCGAGGGAGGCGAGGCGGGCCTTCACGTCCTGGATGACCTGCCAGGCGTTCTCGCCGTAGCGCATGACGACGATGCCGCCGACGACCTCGCGGCCGTTGACGTCGAGCGTGCCGCGGCGGAAATCGCCACCGATGCTCACGGCGGCGACGTCGCGCAGGAAGAGCGGCGTGCCGCTGCGCGGCTGGAGGGCGATGGCCTCGAGGTCGGCGGCGCTTTGCACCAGGCCGAGACCGCGCACGACGTATTCGGCGCCGTTCTCCTCGATGGTCTTGCCGCCGATGTTCTGGTTGCTGGCGGCCACGGCGTTCATCACGTCGCCAAGGGTGAGATCGTATTGCTTGAGCTTGAGCGCCGAAACCTCGACCTGCCACTGGCGCACGAAACCACCCAGGCTGGCAACCTCGGCCACGCCGGGCACGGACGCGAGCTGGTAGCGCACGAAGGTGTCCTGCAACGCCCGGAGCGAGCCGAGGTCGTGGGTGCCGGACTCGTCCTTCAGGTAGTATTGGTAAACCCAGCCCAGGCCGGTCGCATCGGGCCCAAGGCGGGCGGCGACACCCTCGGGCAGCCGGTCGCCGAGCGAATTGAGCCGCTCCAGCACGCGCGTGCGCGCGAAGTAGGTGTCGGTTTTGTCCTCGAAGATGACGGTGAGAAACGAAAACCCGAACATCGAGGTGGCGCGCACGGTTTTCACCCCGGCGAGCCCCTGCAACGACACGCTGAGCGGGTAGGTGATCTGGTCTTCGACCTCCTGCGGCGAGCGGCCGGGCCAGTCAGCATAGACGATGACCTGGTTCTCGGAGAGGTCGGGGATGGCGTCGATCGGCACGCGGTTCAGCGCGAACACGCCCCACGCGCAGAGCGCGAGGAAGGCCGCAATCACGATGAACCGGTTGTGCAGCGACCAGTGAATGAGACGGTTGATCATGGGAGGAGAGTGTTTGAACTGCCTTTCATTCGGTCCGACCGTCCATGCACAACTAACCTATTGGGTTAGTTGTGCATGGGGTGGGTCAATCGAGTGGGTCGCCGCATTCCAGCATTTCGGAACCGAAGAACGGATTGCGGAGGTCGGTGCTGCGGGCGAGCCAGCGGCCGGTCCCGAGCACGGGGGTCATCGGGCACTCGAAGGCGTGCAGGCCGGGTTCGCGGTGGTGGAGGTGCTCCGTCCGCACGAGGTCCACGAGCGCGGTGCTGAAGGGCTCGAAGGCACGTCGGGCCTCGCGCAGGTCGGGACTATCCGCCAGCGAGTCCTTGAACTTTGCGAGCGGACCGCGGGCGGAGGGGGTGAAGCCGGCGAGGTAGGCACGGAGGGCTTGGCGCATGGCCGGCAGATTTTTCTGGTAGCCGGGCAAATCGTCGGCCGCGAGAGCCGTGGAGGCATCGGCGGCGGCGAAGGCGAGGACTTTCAGGAGATCGTAGGCAGCGGCATCGTGCTTGGGTTCGCCCGCGGCGATTGTAGCCGGGCTCGCTGAGCCCGGACCGGGGTCACCGACCCCGGCTACAGCGGCATGGGCCAGCTGGGCCTGGCCGTCGAGGATGAGGCCGCCCTGCGTGACGACCCGGTCGCCCGCGGCGAGGCCGCCGAGCACCTCGGCGGTGGTATCGCCGATGCGTCCGAGGCGGATGCGGGTGGCGACATAGGCTTGGTCGCCACGATCCACGAAGACGACCGGGCTGCCGCTGTGCTGGAGCACGGCGGAGCGCGGCACGAGCAGCAGGTCGGGGGCGTCCAAGCGCACCGCGGCGATGCCGGTCTGGCGGTGCAGGAGCCGGCGGTCGGCGTTGTCGAGCACGACGCGTGCGCGCGCCGTGCGCGTCGTTTCGTTGAGGTTCGGGTCGATGAAATCCACCGGGGCGGTCAGGAGCTGGCCGGGCAGCGAGGCGAGGGCGATCTCGACGGTCTGGCCGGGCCGGATCCAAGCGAGGTCGGCTTCATAGACGTCGAACACGAACCACATGCGCGAGAAATCGCCGATTTCGAAGAGTTTGGCGGCGGTTTCGACATACTGGCCCTCGTAAACGTCGCGCGTGACGACCGTGCCCGACATCGGCGCGCGGACGGTGACCATGGCGGTCGGTTCCATGACGGCCTCGAGGATGCGGATTTCCTCGGCGGTGAGGCCGAGCTCGAGCAGACGTTCGCGGGCGGCGGAGCGCTCGGAGACGGTGAAGGCGGTGGTGCCCGCGCGCAGACGCTCCACGTAGGTGCGCTGGGCGGTGAGCATCTCGGGGCTGTAGATGGTGACGAGCGGCTCGCCCTCGCGCACTTCGGCGCCGACGTAGTTCACGTGGAGTTTCTCGATGCGGCCGGGCACGCGGGCGGCGAGGATGCGGTGGCGGGTCTCGTCGTCGTCGATCACGCCGTTCACCCGCAACGTGCGCCCAAGCGGGCCGCGCGTGACCTCGGCGGTCTGCACGCCCGTGACGGCGGCCTGCGCCGGGGTGAGCGTGACGAGGTTGGGATCAAGCGGCTCGTTGGCGGCACCGGCCTTGGGTGCGGTCGCAGCGACGAGCGCCATGCCGCAGAGGGTGCACTTGGCGGCGGGTTTTTCCGACTTGATCCACGGGTGCATCGGGCACTGGTAAACCGTAGCATGGTCGTGGCCGGATTCGGCGGCGGTGACGAAGAGCGCGGCGAAGAGGAAGGTGAGGAAGGGGAGAAGGGTTTTCATGGCGGGTCCTGAGGAAGACGGAGGTGGGCGAGAAATCTAACCCGGCACGCACAGATGCGGCGGGCAACAATGACAAAGCACCGCACTCGGACGTGCGGGCACACTTCACCCCAGACTTAGATCAGGAAGCGGCAGTGCGCCTTGAACAAAGGCACACTGGCAGCAGGCGTTCCCCGGAGGGACACGCAACCCGCCGGCACGGCAGCCGGGCGGATATCGAAACGGATGCGGAAAATCTCGTAACGGACCTTGGAAGCGGGCGCAGGCTTGCGGACCTCGCTGCGCTGAGCGGCGGCCGTCGGCAGGTTCTGGGTGCAGGACGGTGCAGAGGGCGCGGGGGCGCAATCGGGCATTCCACAGGCTCCGGCGGCCTCTCCGGTGCAGCAGCAGGTCTCTTCCTGAGCCGACGCCACGACGACCGGCTGCACCTGCGCGAGCGCGGTGCAGACGACGGCGATGAGGAGCCAGACGAGACGTTTCATGGCGTGGAAGACAGTAAGATGAATACTGATGCGAGCGACTCCCGCAACCGGATATTCCCCTTCCGCCAGCCGGCGCAGCGGCTTGGGCAAGAAATGCACAACAGCGGAAGGGGTTGCTTATGACGCCTTCGGTGAGGCCGGTGCGGACGGGATTGCGGCCACGGCCTGGCGCGGCGCGATGGTCAGGGTCTTCTGGTTTTTCGCGATGGTGATCAGGGCCACGCCGGCGATGATGATGGCGGCGGCGAGGAAGAGGCGGGGGGAGACCGTCTCGTCGAGCACGGCCCAGCCGAGGAAGACGGCGACGACGGGGTTCACGTAGGCGTAGGTCGAGACCTTGGCGGGCGTGCTGTGTCGCATCAGCCAGGTGAAGGTGCTGAAGCCGATCAGCGAGCCGAAGACGATCAGGTAGCCCCACGCGAGCAGCGAGCGGCCGGTGACCAGCGACGGGCCGAAGCGGCCGAGCTCGCCGGAGGCGAGGCTCACCAGAAACAGCCAGCCGCTGCCGGTGAGCATCTGGATGCCGGAGGCGGTGAACGGCTCGGCGGGCTCGCGCACGTAGCGCATGACCATCATGCCCACGCCCCAGAAAAACGTGGCGCCGAGCAGTCCGAGCAAACGCCATGGGTCGAGACCGCCCACGCCGGTGGCGAGCACGTCGGGACCGACAAGGATGGCGAGGCCCGCAAAACCGAGTGCGAGACCGGCGAAGGTGAGGACGTTGGGCCGGTTGCCGCGCGAACCGTCCTTGGACCAGGCGTGGACCGCCCAGTCCATCAGCACGATGAACACGGGGCCGGCGGAGATCATGAGCGTGGCGATGCCGGAGGGCACCTTTTCCTCGGCCCACGAGACGAGTCCATTGCCGCCGAGGCAGAGGAAGCCGCCGACGATGGCGTTGTCGCGCCATTGTTTGGCCGTGGCCCTGAAGCCGCGGGTGAACGCGATGAACACGGCGACGATGGCTCCGGCGACGAGGAAGCGGGCGCTGGCCATGAGGAAGGCCGGCATGGATTCCACGGCGATGCGGATGCCGAGGTAGGTCGAGCCCCAGATGAGGTAGATCGCGGCGAAGGCGGCGAGGAGGGCGGAGCGGGCGGGTTGGGCGGAGGAGGACAAAATGAAAGTGAGAGTGAAAGGGTTTATATCGTTCTCGTTATCGTAATCGTTCTCTTAATCTTGGGTTTGCCCGCGCGCGGCAGTGTGGGTCGAGAGAACGATTAAGATTATGAGAACGAGAACGATTGAGGCTCACCGCCGCGCGCCGCCGTCGTTGGTCCAGTGGTATTCCATGTAGGCGGCGGTGCGTTGCGCGGTCTCGACTCCGTGCAGGCGGGCGACGAGGTGCAGCGACAGGTCGATGCCGGCGGAAATGCCGGCGGCGGTCAGGACCTGTCCGTTGTCGGTGAAGCGGACATCCTCGCGGACGGTGGCGGTGGGCTCGAGTTCGCGGAGCAGATCGAAACACTGGAAGTGCGTCGTCGCGGGCAAACCGGCGAGCAGCCCGGACTTGGCGAGCAGGAGCGAGCCCGTGCAGACCGAGGCCACGATCTCGGCCTTGGCGGACTTGCGTCGGATCCAGTCGAGCACGCCGGCCTGGCTGAGCAGCGCGCGTGCGCCTTGGCCGCCGGGGATGATGAGCAGGTCGGGCGCGGGGACGGATTCGAGCGTGTGCTCGGGGACGATTTTCAGGCCGTTGCGCGCGCGGATGGTGCCGGGCGTCAGGCCGACGGTGTGGACGTTGAACAGTTTTTCGCCCGCCAGCTCCCGTGTGACCGAGAACACCTCGAAGGGCCCGGCGAAGTCGAGGACTTCGACGTCGTCGAAAAGGAGAATGGCGACGGTGCGCATGGTGGAGTCCAAAGTGAAAGTGAAGGTGAGAGGGTGAATCCAATCTGGCTTTAGGTTGTCATTCTGAGCGAAGCGAAGAATCCAGAATCATGGACGGTGCGGTTATGCTGCTGGATCCTTCACTGCGTTCAGGATGACAGAATGTGTGGCTTAATTGGCGTGCGAAGGGCGGAAAACGGGCGGGGGATTTTGGGATGTGGGAGCGAGCTTGCTCGCGACGCTCCCCTCCCAGTCGCGAGCAAGCTCGCTCCCACAGGAATGGAAAAGCGCCTCACAGCTGCTGCTTGATGAGGTCGCCGAGCGTGCGGAGCGCGGCTTCGATCTCGGCGGACCAGGGCACGCTGCAGCTCATGCGGAGGCAGTTGCGGTAGCGCTCCTTCACCGAGAAGA
>JAUPWC010000214.1 GCA_030916665.1 Verrucomicrobiota bacterium | reverse complement strand
TTGATGCTGTGAGTTAAAAACTTGCCTGAGCCCGAATTGGGACCCGGGTCACAATCCAGCCCGCGCGGAGCGCAGGCTCCACCTCATGGCATCGCAGAAAAACAAAAAGGCCCGGTTTTCACCGGGCCTCGGAAAAATTGAAACGCTGATCGGCCGCCTTACTTCCGCGAGTCGATCTGGAACTTGAGGACGACCTTGAACATGTTCATGGCGATCCAGAAGACGCCCGACATGCACGCGGCGGTGAGGCCGCCCCAGAGCTTGATCATCGCCGGATCAGTGGACGGCACGTGCGAATGCACGAGCCAGTAGAAGATCGCAAAGGCGATGCCGGTGAGCACCAGGTCGATGACCAGGCCGACGACGTTGAAAGGCTTCTTATCGGACGATGACATGCCAGCAGCTTCAAGGAGCCGCCCCGCGGTTGTCCAACCGAAACTTGGCGGGCCGGCGCGGCCTGGGGGTAGGGCGAGTCGACCCTATGAGGCGCGGCTCATCCGGAGGATTCGCCCTGCCAAATGGCGGCACCCCTTACTCCTTCAGCAACCGCTGGATCTCGCGGGCCAGCTTGGCGCCGCGGGCGTTGGTCGAGATCACGATGCCGCGCTTATCGAGCAGGAACATCGCGGGGATGCCCTGGATGCCGTATTGTTTGCCGAAGACGTTGTTCCAGTGCAGGCCGTCGTAGTATTGCGGCCAGAGCATGGCCTTCTCCGCGGCGAACGCGAGCACGCCCTCGGCGGTCTTGTGCCGCGGGTTGGGCTTGGCCGGGTCCGGCGCCTTGTCGAAGGAGATGCCGACGATCTCGAAGCCCTGGTCGTGATACTGGTTGTAGGCGGCCACGATGTTGGGGATTTCCTGAATGCAGGGGCCGCACCACGTCGCCCAGAAGTCGATGAGCACAACCTTGCCGCGCAGCGCGGCGACGTCCACCGCCCGGCCGTCGGCGGCGGTGAACTTCATCTCGATCGGGCTCTTGATCAGTTCGGCGAGCGCGAGTTTCTTCTCGGCGGCGGCCTTGACCTTCGGGTTGGCGTGGTTGGCGAACGCGGTCCACGCGGCCTTCGCCTGCTCGAGGTCGATGGCCTCCACGTAGTAGAAGTAATTGCCGACGAAGGACGAGGCGGCCGGGTCCTGCGGATACAGCGCGAGGAAGGCATCGAGCTTCGCCCGCAACCCGGGCGCGTCGAACACCTCGCGATCCGTGGCCTCGAAGGCCTCGTCGTAGGCCTTCTCGAGCGCGGTGCGGGCCGCGGTCTGCTCGGCGGGTTCCGGTGAGGGATCGGCGGCGTGAGCGACAGACAGCGCCAGGATCAAGGACAGCAGACCTAGGGCGGATAGACGGAGACGATTGAGCATGCCCCACGGATGCGCGCAAAACCGCCCGGCTGCAAAGTCGAATCATGTGGAGTGCGGCGGTTGTTGTGGGTCAGCGCGCGAGCACGCGCCCGAACCAGGCCCCGCAAGCGGGCCGCCCACAAATCGCTCCGTCGCCATCATGATGCCGACCCGCGCCTTGCTTGACCTGCATCAAGGCCGGGGGCGGTGGGGTTGACGATACTGGGTCATGTCCACCGCCACGCTTCCGATCCCCTCGCTCCCGGTGCAACGGCCGGCTCCGGTCGCTTCGGTGTTTCTGCCGAAGGAGCACGGTTCGTGGTCGCTCGCGTTGGAACCGCTCGCACTCGGCCTGCTGGTCGCTCCGTCCTGGGCCGGCGGGGCGCTGGCGGGGGCGGTCCTGGCGGGGTTCTTTGCTCGTCGGCCGCTGAAGGCGGCGCTGGATACAACTCCTTCCGTTCGGCGGCAGGCCGCGCGGCGGGCACTGGCCCTGTTGGTCGGACTGGCCGGCGTCGGACAGGTTCAATCGCTCGTGCTCGCGCCTTGGACCGCGTTCTGGCCGCTGCTGCCGGCGGCGGCGCTGGCCGCGGTTTTCATGAGGTTCGACGCGCAGGGGGATTCGCGCGCGGCGGCGTCGGAGGTGGCGGGCAGCGCGGCGTTCGCGTTTGTGCCCGCGGCCTTCGTCACGCTGGCCGGAGGCAACGCCCAAACTGCCCTCGCGCTCGCAATCCTTGCCCTCGCACGCAGCGTGCCGGCCGTGCTCGCCGTGCGATCCTACCTTCGGATGGCGAAGGGTGGGGCGCCGCGCCGCGGGCTGCCGCTGCTGGTGGCGGCGGTCGCGTGGGGTGTTTCGCTCGGTTTGGTGTTGTCCGGTCATGCGCCTTTCGCCGCCGGCTGGCTCGGCGCAATCCTGTTCGCCCGGGTCGCCTGGTTGCTCGGCCCTTGGCGGCCGCTCTGGCCGGCGAAACGCATCGGCATGATGGAAGCCGCCCTCGGCCTGATCTACATAGCGCTAATGGTCATGAGCTGGCCATCTAATGCCTGATTTCATTTGATCCGCATCAAGGCCCGCCGAAGCTTCTTACGCTATCCTTTAACCTGAAAACCCAAACGCCATGAAAACATCCCGCGTAATCCCCGCTGCTCTCCTCGCGCTGGCGCTCGCTGCGCCCGCTTTCGCCTCCGAGGGCCCGACCTCCGTGCAAGGCCCGGTCGTGCTCCCGCCCGACGTGCAGGCCCTGCCCGTCGAGCAGGCCATCCTCACCGCGCCGCCGCATGTGCCGCCGTCCATCAAGCGCAAGCACGCCGCCCGCGTCGTCGTGAACCTCGAGGTGCGCGAGGTCGTCATGCGCATCGCCGACGGTGCCGAATACACGTTCTGGACCTACGGCGGCTCCGTGCCCGGCTCGTTCATCCGCATCCGTGAGGGCGATGTCGTCGAGTTCCACCTCAACAACCACCCCTCCTCGAAGCTCCCGCACAACATTGACCTGCACGCCGTCACCGGCCCCGGCGGCGGTGCGGCCTCGACGTTCACCGCGCCGGGCCACAGCTCGAAGTTCACCTTCAAGGCCCTCAACCCCGGCCTCTATGTCTATCACTGCGCCACCGCCCCCGTGCCCATGCACATCGGCAACGGCATGTATGGCCTCATCCTCGTCGAACCCAAGGACGGTCTGCCGCCCGTGGACAAGGAGTTCTATGTCATGCAGGGCGAGTTCTACACCCAGGGTGGCTACGGCGCCTCCGGCCTGCAGACCTTCGACATGGCCAAGTCCATTGACGAGCACCCCACTTACGTGCTCTTCAACGGCTCCGTCGGTTCGCTCGTGGGCGACAAGGCCCTCGATACCAAGGTCGGTGACCACGTGCGCGTCTATTTCGGTGTGGGCGGTCCCAATCTTACGTCGTCCTTCCATGTCATCGGCGAGATCTTCGACAAGGTCTGGACCGAGGGCGGCATGAAATACGCCCAGGAACACGTTCAGACCACGATGGTCCCGTCGGGCGGCTCGGCCATTGTCGAGTTCAAGGTGGACGTGCCCGGAACCTACGTGCTCGTGGACCACTCGCTCAGCCGCGCCTTCAACAAGGGAGCCATCGGCATGCTCAAGAGCTCCGGTCCCGAGGACCGCGTCATCTACTCCGGCAAGGAGATCGATGCCGTGTATTTCGGCTCCGCCGCCGAGGAAGGTTCCGCCTCCGCCAAACGCGAGGCTGAGCTGAAGGCCAAGATCGAGGCCGAAATCAAGTCCAACCCCGCCATCGCCAGCCTCACCAAGGAAGTGCAGCTCGAGCGCGGCAAGCAGGTTTACATGCAGAGCTGCTTCGCCTGCCATCTGCCCGACGGCAAAGGCATGGCCAACGTCTTCCCGCCGCTCGCCGGCTCCGATTACCTCAAGGCCGACCGCGATCGCGCCATCCGCATCGTGCTCAAGGGGCTCACCGGCCCGGTCACGGTCAACGGCGTGAACTACAACAGCGCCATGCCGCCTCAGCCGCTCACCGACGAGCAGATCGCCGACGTCCTGACCTATGTGTCCAACAGCTGGGGCAATGAGGGTCCCGCCACCACGGTGGACGATGTCCGCCGCGTGAAGAACGAGACGCATTGATCCCGCGGGCGGGAGCCATCCTCCCGCCCCGCTTCCCGATGCCCATCGCCCGCCGCATTTTCCTGGTCCTGGCCTTCGTCAGCGCCGCGGCGGGCCGGTGTGCCGGCACAGACCCGGTTGCCCCCGCCGCAATGCAAACCGTCCCGGCGGGGGCCTATGTGCCTCAACAACGCTCGACCAAGGACCCCGAGCAGGTGCCCGTTGCCGCCTTCCGGCTCGACACCGCGCCTGTCACCAACGCCGACTTCCTCGCCTTCGTCACGGCCAACCCGAAGTGGCGCCGCTCCGCCGTGAGCCGGCTCTTCGCCGACACCTCCTACCTCGATCACTGGGCCGGTGATCTTGAGCCGGGCGCCCGCGCCCCGCTCGCTGCGCCGGTCGTGCGCGTCTCGTGGTTCGCCGCGCGCGCCTATGCCCGCTGGGTCGGCAAGCGCCTGCCCACCACCGCCGAGTGGGAACTCGCCGCCGCCGCCGGCTACAAGACGGCCACCGGCAAGGACGAACCCGACTTCAACCGCGACCTCTACGCCTGGCTGGCCCGCCCCGTGCCCGAGGTGCAGCCCACCGTCGCCACGGCCAAACCCACGCTGCACGGCGTGCGCGGCCTCCATGGCCTCGTGTGGGAGTGGGTGGACGATTTCAACACCGCCATGGTCACCGGCGAATCGCGCGCCGACGGCGGTCTAGAGCGCGATCTCTTCTGCGGCGCCGGCGCCGCCGGGGCCAGGGAGACCAGCGACTACGCCGCCTTCATGCGCACCGCCCTGCGCTCCTCCCTCAAGGCCAACAACACCACCACCTCGCTGGGCTTCCGCTGCGCGCAATCAATCCCATGAAAACGAAACTCGCCCTCCTTTCGCTCGTGCTCACCGCCGGCCTCACGGCCGCCGACCAGCCCGCCGCCTGCTGCGCGGCCGATGCCAAGCCGAAGGCCGCCTGCTGCACCTCCGATGAAAAGGCGGACAAGGCCGCCTGCTGCGCGGAAAAATCTGACGCCCCGGCCGCGTGCTGCGCCGAAAAGGCAAAACCCGCCGCCTGCTGCGCCCAGGTCGAGAAACCCAAGCCCGCGGCGTGCTGCGCCGTCGAGGTGCCCGTCGCCAAAAAACCGGACGCCTGCTGCGCCGAAATCGAAAATCGAGAATCGAAAATCCAAAATTTCAGCAGTGAATCACTCTACCAGCTCGAGGTCGGCTTCACCGACGACCGCGACCGACCCTTCACCCTTGCTTCGCTGCGCGGCCGGCCCGTCGTGCTCACGATGTTCTTCGCCTCCTGCGGCTATGCCTGCCCCCTGCTGCTGACCGACATGCAGGCCATCCGCGCCAAGCTGCCGGCCGAAATCCGCGACCAGGCCGCTTTCGTGCTCGTCTCCTTCGATGTGGCCCGCGACACGCCGGCCGCCCTGGCCAAATACCGCGAGGAGCGCCAACTCGATGCGCAATGGACGCTGCTTCACGGCGACGATGATGCGGTGCGCGAACTCGCGGCCCTCCTCGGGGTCAAGTTCAAGCTGGAGGCCGACGGCCAGTTCGCGCACTCCAATCTCATCTCCATCCTTAACCCGGGCGGCGAGGTGGTGCACCAGCGCACCGGCCTCCAGGGCGGCCTCGACGAGGCGGCGCAGGCCATCGTGGCCGTCTCGCGTTGAACCGGGGGCTCGGGTCAGACCGACAGATGCCGCAGGTCGCCAGGTATTTCGTTGCCAGTGGCCCGGGTCTATTGTCCGGGGCTTCCTCTTCCTGCGGCTCGGGCAGCCTTTGCCACCCTTGCCATCCGCCATGACCACGGAGCTGCCGCAGATCCTCGGCCAACGCCGGCCCGAGATCCGGGCCCGTTGGGAGGCGCTTTTGCGCCTCGAAAAACCCGCCACGGCGCTGGCCACGCCCGACATCCTGGTGCATCTCTTCGACCACACGCTCGACGAGGTGCTGGCTCCGAAGCCGCCGGTGCGCAAGGCCGCCGCGGCCACCGGCCCGCTGCCGGGGCGGTGTGACTGGAACCCGCTGCGTCCCTATTTCGCCACGCTGGAGCAGGCGCTCCTTGAGGCGCTCATCTGGGCGCAGGCGGCCGATCCCTCCCTCGACACGCAGCTGCGCGTCGCGCAGGTCGGCGAACTTTGCGAGCGCATGCGCGGCGTCGCCCACCGCGAAATCCTGCTGCTCGACGGTGTCTGCCAGTGTCTTTGCACCGAATCGTCACCGGCTTGATCCGCATCAAGGCGTGAATACGCACTGAGCGTTAGGGTGGGGGTGATGAAAGCCCTACCCTCCCTGTTCCTTCCGCTCGTTGCCGTGGCCGCCCTGTCGCTCACCGGTTGCGGCAAATCCGAAGCTCCCGCCGCCGCGACGGCCGCGGCCCAAGCCCCTGCCGCCGACGGCGTCAAGACCGTCAGCATCACGGCCGACGACACCATGAAATTCAACGTCACCGAGATCCGTGCCGTGGCCGGCGAAAAGGTGCGCGTGACGTTCAAGAACGTCGGCCGCATGCCCAAGCAGGCCATGGGCCACAACTGGGTGCTGCTCGTCCCGATGACCGACAGCGAGGTGCTCGCGCTGGCGCAAACCGCCGCCGCCCGCGCGCCCGAACACCAGCCCGCCGACGCTTCCAAGGTGGTCGCCCACACCAAGCTGCTCGGACCCAACGAGAGCGACACCGTCGAGTTCACCGCCCCCGCTCCCGGGGAATATCCCTTCGTCTGCACCTTCCCCGGCCACGCCGCGCTCATGAAGGGCAAGCTCATCGTGGCACCCAAGCCTTGATGCGCGTCAAGGCCGCGCGCCGCGCGGTCTGCTACAACCATTGCGATGTCCGCCCCGGCCGCCATTCCCCTCGCGTCCCCAACGTTCGCCCCGCCTCCGGCGGTGGCGGCGGCGGACGCGCGGTTTCCCGCGGCGGCGCGCGGATGGTTTGCGTTCGGCATCGGCAGCCTCGTGCTCGCGGGGCTGCTTTCGCTGCTGCTGGTCGTCGGGCGCCTGCCGTTCCTCGGCTGGCTGTTCACCGACCCGCTGTTCTTCAAGCGTGCGCTCGTTGTGCATGTGGATCTGGCGATCGTCATCTGGTTCCAAGCGGGCACGCTGGCCTACCTCGCGTGGGCCGTCGGCTCGCGCGTGCCGCGCGGGCTCACGCTCGCTGCGGTCGTGCTGGCCGGCCTCGGCATCGTCGGCCTGCTGGCCGGGGCGGTGATGCCCGGCGCCCAGCCCATTCTCGCCAACTACGTGCCGGTGGTGGATCACCCGGTGTTTCTCGCGGGCCTGGTCGCGTGGTTTGCGGGCGGCGGACTGTATTTCGCGGGCGCGCTCGCGGTGCCGTCGGCGCCGTCGGCCGCGTTGCCCGATGACGCGCTCGTCGCGTTGCGCGCCTCGGCCGCGGCGCACCTGATTGCGTTGGTGACCTTCGCCGCGGCCTGGCACGCGACGCTGCCGGGCCTGCCGGCCATCGGCTACTACGAGCTGGTGGCGTGGGGCGGCGGACACGTCATGCAGGTCGGCAACGTCGCCCTCATGCTCGGTCTCTGGCTCTGGCTCCTGCGCCGCTGGTCCGGGCAAAGCGTCGTTTCGCCGGCCGCCATCCGCTGGCTGTTCGTTGCGTTGGTGCTGCCGCAAATGGTGATGCCGATCCTCGCCTGGGGTGGCACATCGCGTCCGGCGTATTCCGAGATCGCGACGCAGCTCATGCGCTGGACGATTTTCCCGGTCGTGCTGATCGTGCTCGGTCTGGGCATCCGGCAGGTGGTGCTGCACTGGGCGGATCGTTCCGCTGAAGGACGCTGGCGCCTCGTCGGTCTCGCCGGCAGCGCCTTCCTCACGGTGCTGGGCTTTGGGCTCGGCGCCTTCATTCGCGGTTCCAGCACGCTGGTGCCGGGCCATTACCATTGCGCCATCGGCGCGGTCACACTCGCGCTCATGACCGCGGCCTACGACTTCAGTCGCGAGGCCGCGCCGCGTGCTCCGGCCCCGTCGGCCCGGCTCATCCGCTGGCAGCTCCTGCTCTTCGGCGCAGGGCAGGCCGTGTTTGGCCTCGGCTTCGCGCTGGCGGGTGCCTTCGGCCTCGGGCGCAAACAATACGGCGCCGAACAGCACGTGCGTTCGCTCGGCGAATACCTCGGCCTCGGCGTCATGGGCCTCGGCGGCCTCGTGGCCGTGGCCGGCGGCCTTCTTTTTCTCGCCGTCATGCTCCGCGGTCTCGCGGCCTGGCGCGCCCGTCCCCTCTCCCCCGCACCATGAAAAACGAATCAGAAAAACACCCCTGGCAGAAGGTTCTCGATAATCCGTGGCTGCTCCTGGCCCTCGGCGTCCTCGTGCCCTTTCTGTCCTACACCGCGTGGGGCTGGATCGAACTCCTGTTCATCAAGCCCGCGCAGCTCCCCTGAACCGCCCCCGCCATGAGCCTACGTCCACTCACCTCCCCTTGGTTCCACGCCCCCGCCGGCCATGAAAAACTCTGGCTCGGGGTCGCGCTCGTCTGGTGCTTCGTGATGTCGCTGATGATGCCCTACTGGCATTTCCGCGGCAAACAGAACAGCTCCGGCGAAGCCTACTCGGTCAAGCCCGCCGACTTCCTCGCCCGCACGGAGAAGTTCGTCGCGGCCAACCGTGTCGGCACCTTCAAGAATCCCACGGCCAACGCCTTCGCGGCCGAGCTGCCCATTGTGGAACCGCCGGCCGGCGGCGACGCCTATCTCGTCGGCCGCATGTGGCAGTGGTATCCCGC
>JAUPWC010000213.1 GCA_030916665.1 Verrucomicrobiota bacterium | reverse complement strand
GCATCGCGCTGATCTGCGCGGCGCTGTAGACCCCGCGGCGGGCGCGCAGGTCGGACAGCAGCTTGATGTCGATGCGGACCTTGGACAGCTTGTTGCGGGCCCAGGCCAGCCGGACGTGGCCAGCGAGCATCGACTCGGTGTGCGCGTCGCCGGTGATGTCCTGCCCGGGGTCGGGCACGGTGGCATCGCGCTCCATCACCTCTTGCAGCCCCAGTTGCCGGACCATCGGGTTGACTCCGGCGGGCGCAGGCGCCTTGGCCGAGGACAGCGGGCGCGGCTGGACTGGGGCGATCATGGGTTGCTACTGTAACCCAAAATCGCTGGAATCAAGCAGTTGGCGGCCGTTGCTTCGGGTTGAACGTATGCAAACGGGTCTTGGCTTCGCAGTAGGCCGCGTGCGCTTCTTGCTCGGTGTTGAACAGCCCGAGGTAGTGAACCTTGCCTTTTAGCCGGATCTGGGCTTTCCACTTCCGGTAGTACGGTGTGCACCCGATCAGGACACCCCGCTTGCCGACCGCTTTCAAGTTCTGGCGGTTTTCGCCTTTCAAGGCAGACCGCAAGTTTTTGCGCCGGTTGTTGGTCCGATCGCCGTCTTCGTGGTCTATCTCGTGCTCCGGCCATGCCCCTGTCGAGAGGAGCCAGGCGGCGCGGTGAAGCAGCACGCTCGTGGTCCCGCTGGGGAGGTAGACCAAGGCTTGAAGCGCGCCGTCTTTGCGTAGCGTGCCGATGACCTTGCCTCCGCGACCAGTGATGAACCCGGTCAGCGGGTTGTAGCACCAGTGGGCGCGAACGTACTCGGCGGCTTCGGCTTCACGTTCAGGTGTCAGTTTCCTCATGCCTGCCAGTATACGGCATTCACGAAGAACGTTCTACCTTGTCCACACGACCGTTCTACGTTGTACTGGTCTGACCTTTGCCATCACGACTTTCCGGTCGATTAGCTCGGGTACGAAGGTCAGCGCCAGCGAGTCGGCCTTGTCGGGACTCTTTCCTCCATTTTTTTTACAATCTTTTTTACTTTGCAGCTGGATGCGGAATTTCGCGTCGTAGCCGTAGTCGAGGCTGGTCAACTCCTCGCTCAGCGGGTCGTCGTCGGGGATCTGGCCGTGCTCGAGGAAGTCGCGCATCTTGCCCCAGCACTCCGATCGCTGGTTGAAGTACTGCTTGTCGTCCTTCGCCGGCTGGCCCCACTGCACGGCGATCAGCGGCGGCAGACCCGGCATGCGCCGCAGCGCAGAGTCGAGGTCGGCGCCGTTGCCGATGGCGTCGTAGGCAATGCAGGCGATCTGGCCCTCCTTGCGGCAGATCTCAAAGACCCGGCTGGCGAGATCCGGCCCGTCGAAGCCGGTCAGGGCTACCTGGAAGTGCACCTTGAGGCCTTGGCGCAGCGTGATGACGCTGAAGTCGTCGCCGAAGCGCGCCGGGTCGACGGCGAGGAACTTCGGGTAGGCCTGGTAGACCTCCACGCCCAGCTTGCGCCGGCGGGCCTGCATGGTGAGCTCGGGGCTGATGAAGTTCGCGTAGCCGGCTCGCGGGAACTGGCCCTTGACGCGCACCCGCACGAAGTCGCTGTCCTCGCCGTACTCCTCGACCCACGCGGCGATCTGCGCCTTGTTGGTGAAGCTGACGGTGCGGCTGTCGACGCGGGTGTAGGTGTTGCGCTTGCCCTGCGTGCAGTTCTTGAAGAACCGGCCGCTGGTCTTCGTCGGGTTGCCGTAGCGCAGCCACAGGATCTGCGTGCGCGCGTCGGTCAGCGCGCCCTCGGTCACCTCCCAGATGGCGTCGTCGATCGCCGAGGCCTCGTCGAAGATCACCAGGATGCGCTTGCCCTGGTTGTGCAGGCCGGCGAAGGCCTCGGTGTTCTCTTTCGACCAGGGGATCTGGTCGATGCGCCACGACTTCTCACGGTCCTTGTCGCCGGCGATGAAGATGGCAGTGGCGGTCAGCGTGAACAGCTGGCGGCCGATGAATAGCTGGTACCACTTCGACAACTCGGCCCACGTCTTCGTGCGCAGCTGGTTGTCCGTGTTCGCCGTGACGACGCCGCGGGTGTCCGCGGCCGTGCTGATCGCCCACAGGATCCACCAGGACACCTGCGCCGACTTCCCGATGCCGTGGCCGGAGGACACGTCCTCCTCGATCACGTCGCCCTCGATGCCGCCGGCGGTGATGCGCTCGCCGACCCGCGTCATCTGGTCAAGCTGCCACTGCTCGGGACCGGTCATGTCCTCGAGCATGGTGCCCTTCTCGCCCCACGGGAAGGCCCAGCGCACGAACCCGGCAGGGTCGTCGTGGAAGCTGGCCAGCTTGTCCAGCAACTCGCCGATCTTCGACCCGGCGTAGGGGTCCGACTTCTCGCGCAGGGTGTCTACTGGCACGGGGATCTTGAGTTGTTCGGGGTAGTCGAAGGTGTCACGGACGTAGCCGTGGAACTTGTTCTGCGCCGGGTTGTTGAGCCGCCAGTCCTTCGCCGCGAAGTTGTTCGGGCTGTGCACGCGCTGGAACGACCGCGTCCCTTTCGTGTTCTGGTTGGCGTGCTTCGACCCGTCGGTGGGCTGCGGCGGCATCCACCCGGGTGGACGCGGCCCGAACCACCCGCTGCCCTTGCCGCCCACCGCTCAACGGATCGTGCTTCTGATCGTCGGCAGCATCGCCACGTCGTCCACGTCGCCCATGGCGACCGCCTCGGCCTGGCCCTCGTAGGTGGCGGTCGGGTAGCCCTCGGCGGCCGGCACGGCGCGGCGCTGCGCGGGCGGCATGTGCTCGACCACCTCCACGGCGCGGGCCAGGCCGGTGCGGTAGGACGCGCCTTGCGAGTAGCCCACGCCGGTCGCAATGGCGCGGAACTTCGTGGGGTCGGTGGCGCGGGGCTTGTGGGTGCTGTTGCCGGGGTTCTTCATGGTGGTCAGTCCCAAAGGTTGGAGTCCGGCTCAGCCGCCGGCGGCGCGGAGACAATGATACGCGCCTCTTCGGCCGCTGTGGCGGGCTCGGGCACGCGCTCGACGTAGCGGGCGTCGTCGACGTCCTCGAGCGGGAAGTCCTCGCCCATGCGGCGCTTGGCGCGGTTCAGGCGATCCGCCAGCGCGGTGGCCAACTGGTTCACCCCGTCGTCCTCCGCGCCCACGATCTTGAAGTGCCGGGCCAGTAGTGCCAGCGCGGCCATCTTGTCGGCGCGCTTGATCTTCTTCGTCACGACGTCCTCGGCCACCAGGTTGCCGTCCTCGTCCTTGCGCATCTTCTGCTGCACCTCGACGTCGATGCCGGTGATCGTCGCGGCCACGTCGTCGGGCAACTCGTGCACCGGGATCAGCCGGCCCTCCTCGTCGAACAGCCCTGCGGCGCTGGCGAAGGCCACGCGCGCCAGTTCCTCCTTGACGCGCTCGGCCGTGATGCCCAGGTCCTGAAACTCCGCGGCCTGGATCTCCTGGATGCGCTTGGCGATGCGCGGGTCCCTGAGCAGTTTGGTCACCGAGCTTCGGTTCATCCGGAGGTCCTTGGTGGCCTTGAGAATCGAACCGTGCATCACGTAGTGCTGGCAAAGGTGCTCCCACTTGGTCGGAAGTGGTGGGCTAATGTTTGCGATTTTTTGCATGTGGATCGAATTTCAGATTTTGGATTCTGCAAATTTTTGCGAGGACCTCAAATGTTCTAGATGCGAACGTGCAAAATTTTTCGTAGGTCTCAAACAGTAGCTTTCAGATCTCGGGGAACTGGGGGTGGGGACCCTCAGAGGGGGTAACCCCCATGTGGCTTTCAGGGCCCTTCCCCCTCCCCCACCCCCTCTTTTCCTGGAGACTTGTTCCCTGGCACCTGTTCCCTGTGGCCTGGCACTCGCGATCCTCGAGACGCCCAGCGCTGGCGCGCGTCGCGTTATCCACAAGCCACGGATCACGGGGAACGGGGCGAACATGCGACAGCGGGCGTTATGTCTACCGACGGTCAGTGCTGTAGTGGGATCTTGTCCACAGCCTG
>JAUPWC010000212.1 GCA_030916665.1 Verrucomicrobiota bacterium | reverse complement strand
GTGCTTGCAGCAGAGGTCGAAGCTCAGGCCCGCAGCCGCGAGCTGGCGCACGCCCGCGATAAATTCCGGCCGGGCGCAGTAGTCCGCGGAGGCGTGCTCGAAATGGTGGCGCACGCCATGGACGAGCGGATGCCGGCGCAGCTCGGCAAGGTCCGCGGTCGTTTGGTTGCCGGCATCGATGGCGATCCTGGCCACGACGGCCCGGATGCGCGGTTCGCGGGCGGCGAGTTGCTCCACCCAGTTCACTTCATCCAGCCAGGGCGCGCCGCATTCGACGAAGACGATTTTGTCCGGCAGATCGGGGCCGGCTTCGTGCTGGATCGTCTCCGGCGTATGCGGGTGGGCGATGGAAGGCACTTCATGCAGCCAGGTGTAGGGACTTAGCGCGGCCTGATCCCAGAAATGCATGTGCGCGTCGGTGTGGGCCATGGGGCGGGTTGCCGGTCACCGTGTTGCGGCTGCTCGGCGGGTCAAATGCTGCGCCCGGCTTCCATTAGAGCGCCTGACAATTCCCTGACAACCGCCTGACCTGCGGGTGACAACCGGCGGGGCGGTTTCTGGTTAACTGTGCGCGTCAAACGACTCCCCATGAAAACATTCATTCCGCATCTCCTGCTCGCGGTCGCGCTCCTCGGCGCGATGTCGCTTTCCGCCAAACAAGCTGCCCAGCCGGTCCGCGTCACCGTGGACCTCGACCGCACGGTCCTGCCGGCGAACGAGGCGAACCGCTCCGTGGTCAAGGTCGGGCTCGACTGCCTGCAGCTGCCACGGCGCGGGGCGCGGCCGCCGGTCAACCTCGCGCTCGTGATTGATCGCTCGGGTTCGATGAGCGGCGACAAGATCGCCCGCGCCCGCGAAGCCGCACTCGAACTCGTTGGCCGCCTCGGGCCCGACGACATCGTGTCGCTCATCGCCTACGACTCCACCGTTGAAACCCTCGTGCCGGCACAGCGCCTGCGCGAGGCGAGCGACCTGGAGTCGGTCATTCGCGGCCTTGACGCGCGGGGCAACACGGCACTGCACGGCGGCGTCGTCCGCGCGGCCGCCGAGGTCCGCCGCCATCTTGGCGAGGGCCGGCATGTGCCGCGCATTATCCTGCTTTCCGACGGCCAGGCCAACGTCGGTCCCAGTTCCCCCGACGAACTCGGCCGGCTCGGCGCTTCGCTCGTGAAGGAAGGCATCTCCGTCACCACGGTCGGCCTCGGCCTCGGGTTCAACGAGGATCTCATGACGCGTCTGGCCGAGCGCAGCGACGGCAACACCTACTTTGTCGAGAACAGCGACGACCTGCCACGCATCTTCGCCGCCGAGCTCGGCGACGTGCTCAACGTCGTGGCCCGCCGGGTCGTCATCGAGATCAACTTCCCTGCGGGCGTGCGCCCGCTGCATTTTGTCGGACGCGACGGCTCCATCCGCGGGCAGAAGGCCGAGCTGACGCTCAACCAGCTCTACGGCGGCCAGCAGAAATTCGCGCTCGTCGAGATCGAGATCGAGGCCTCGGCCGCCGGAGCCGAGCGTGAGATCGCCAACGCCAGCGTCCGCTACGAGGACGCCGCCACCCAGCGCCCGGCGACCGCCACGGCCACGCGCCGCGTGAAGTTCAGCGGCGACACCAAGGTGGTCGTCGCCTCGGCCAACCACCAGGTGCAGACCGACTACGCCGCCAACCGGATGGCACTGGCGAAGGACAAGGCGGTGGAGTTTGCCGACGCCGGCCGGCTCGAAGAGGCGGCAAAGACGCTGCGCCAGCAGGCCGCGGAGTTGCAGGCCATCGGGGAGACCTACGGCAACCGGGCCGTCTCGGGCCTCGCCGCCGCCGCCGAACCCGAAGCCGACCGGATCGGCCGCGAGGGCCTGAGCAACGCCGAGCGCAAATCCTACCGCAACGACAGCGCCAACATCCGCAACCAGCAGGCGACGCAGCCGTGATCCTGAATTTGTGGGCAGCCCGCTTGCGGGCGCTGCTTGGCGGCGCGCGCAAGCGCGCTGACCCACAATAGGCGCCACGTTTCGTAGCTTTCCAAATCCCGCAAACACCGTAGCCTCCGATCCCGTGTCACCCGTCACCCGCCGCATCGTCGCCTACTGGCTGCTCCTGCTCGTGGCCACGCTGGTCGCAGGTGGGGGCGGGATACTGCTCCTCAAGCGCGAGCAGGCCCGCTTGGCCGAGCAGCGGGCCGACACCACGGCCGCTCGCCGGGCCGCGCTGGTGGCGCGCACGGGCTTGGTGGCCGAGAACATCGAGCTGCTGGTCGGCGACATGCAAGCGGGCCTGCTCGAGACCCTGGCGGCGCTCCCGGCCGATGGACTCAACGAGGCGCTCGTGGACTGGCAGCAGGCGAATCCGCTCGTGCGCACGGCGTTTCGCACTCTCCCTGACGGCACCATCCTGTATCCGGCCCGGACAGTCGCCGACGAGGAGGCCCAGGGTTTCCGACGGCGCTTCGGCGCGATGTTCAGCGACAACGCTCCGTGGCGGGCCGTGGGAACGGAAACGAAGGCAAAATTCTACGAGGAACCGCAGTCCCGCCAGGTTCCGGAGGAGGATCTTGCCCTCATGCAGTCCGCTTCCAACGTCGCGCGCACGCAAAGCGCCCGGCGTGATGCCCGCGAGACGGCCAAGCTGAGCAATCGCGCCAGCCCGGCGGAAGGCACGGCCTATGCGGATGCCGGGCGACCGGCCGCGGCTGCGCCGGCACTTGCCCCTTTTTCGGCGGAATCGGAGATAGGAGAAGCCAAGCGTTCGGCACCCATGAAGGACACAGCCTTCGCAAAAACGGTCGCGGAACCCGCCGCTCCGGGCCGAAACGGCTGGGCGACCGGCAACACCGGCGGCCGTCCCTACCTGCTGGGTTGGATGGAGATGCCGACGGACGGCGAGATGCGCGGCGTCGAGGTGGAGTTGGCCGCGCTGATCGCGCGGCTGGCCGGCGGCCTGCCGGCGGTGACGGGCGCAGGTGAAGGCTATTTGCTCCGCGACGAGCGCGGGCGCGTGATGCATCAGGCGGGGCGCGTGCCGACGGACGGAGCCGAGCCCGCGGTGCGGCTGCCGGTGGCGGAAGGCGCGCTCCCCGGCTGGGAAGTGGTCGCCTTTCTGGAGCAACCTCCCGGAGAGTCATCGGACGGGGGCAGCGGCTTTTTCCTCTTCGGCAGCCTGCTGGCGGCGACGCTGGGCGTGGCGATTCTGGCGGGCGGGTCGCTGTTGCTCAGACAGGCGCGACGCAGCGAGGCCGAGGCCGCGCAGAAAACCTCGTTCGTCGCCAACGTCTCGCACGAGTTCAAGACCCCGCTCACCACGATCCGGCTCTATGCCGAGCTGTTGGAGCAGGGCCGGGTGGCCGGCGAGGAGAAGCGGGCCGACTACCTGCGCACCATCGGCCGCGAGACGCAGCGACTGGCGCGGCTCGTGGGCAATGCGCTCGAGTTCAGCCGGCTGGAGCAGGGCAAAAAGAAGTTCGATCTCGCCCCGCTCGACGCCGGGGCGGCGCTCGGCCGCTTGCTCGACACCCACGCACCGCGCCTGGCCGAGGCCGGCCTGCGGGTGGAGCGGCGCCTGCCCGGCGAAACCCTCACGCTCAGCACCGATCGCGACGCGCTGGAGCAGATCGTGCTCAACCTGCTCGACAACGCCGCCAAATACGCGTCCAGCGGCGGCGAGGTGACGGTGGAAGCGGCGCCACGCCCCGGCGGCGGCACGACGGTGCGCGTGCTCGACCGCGGCCCGGGCGTGCCGGCGGCGCACCGCGAGCGCGTCTTTGAAAAATTTCACCGGGTGGACGACGCGCTCACGGCCGAGCAGGCCGGCACCGGCCTGGGCCTGAGCATTGCGCGCCAGCTCGCACGCGGGCTGGGCGGCGGCCTGCGCTGCGAACCGCGCGAAGGCGGCGGCGCGGCCTTTATTCTCGAATTGCCATGAAAGCCCGCCTGCTCATCGCCGAAGACGACGCCAACATTCGCCTCGGACTTGTGGCCACGCTGGAGAGCGACGGCTACGCCGTGACTGCCGCCAGCGACGGCGCGCAGGCGCTGAAACTGTTTCCGCAGGGGAAGTTCGACGTCGTGATCCTCGACGTGATGATGCCGCGCCAGAGCGGCTACGACGTGTGCCGCGAACTGCGCCGGCAGGGCGCGACCGTGCCGATCCTGTTTCTCACCGCCAAGGGCGAGGAGGTGGACAAGGTCGTGGGTTTGAAGCTCGGCGCCGACGACTACGTGCTGAAGCCGTTCGGCGTGCATGAGCTGCTGGCCCGGGTGGAGGCTTTGCTCCGGCGGGCCCGGCAAAGCGCGACGCCGGCCGCGGGCGCGGATCTGCCGCCGGTCTTCCGGCTGGGCGCGGCCGAGATCGACCGGCGCAAGTTCACCGCGACGCTCGCCGGCCGCAACGCCGACCTCACCGCCCGCGAGTTAAAGCTCGCCGAGGCGCTTGCCGCGCACCCCGGCGAAGTGCTGACGCGCGACGCGCTGCTCAACGCCGTGTGGGGCGTGGACTATTTTGGCACCACCCGGACGCTCGACCAGCACATCGCCCAGTTGCGCAAGAAGATCGAAAAGACCCCGGATGAGCCGAAGGCCATCGTGACGGTGCATGGGGTGGGGTATCGCTATGATCCCTGAGCGACAGGGTATGGGGTGGAGCGACTTGACCCCAAGGCGCTGGCTCGAGGCGGCTGTGCCGCAACGTGCTGAGGTCAGCGCGTTCCACCATAAAATCTGTAACTTGAGGGTGGTTGCGCGGGTTAAACCTCCGTGCACTCCCTGATTTCTTTGGCTGATCTTCGGCAAATTTTCCGTCGCCTCGCTCGCGAGCGCGGCTTCACGCTTACGGTTCTGCTCACGCTGGCGCTGTGCATCGGTGCCAACGTCGCCATCTACGCCGTGGTGGACGCCGTGCTGGTGCGCGCGCTGCCCTTTCCGGAACCGGAGCGGTTGGTGACGACGGTGAATGCCTATCCCGGGGCAGGTGTGGATCGGGCCGGGGCCTCGTTGCCGAATTACTACGACCGCAGGGAGCTCATCAAGGCCTTCGCCTCGACGGCAATCCATCAGGGCGGCAACGCCATCATCGGCGGCGCCGGCTCGCCGCAGCGGGTGGACCGCGACCGCGTGTCGCCCGAGTTCTTCGCCACCCTCGCCGTGCCGCTGGCCATGGGCCGCTCTTTCACCGAGGAGGAGATGTTCTACAAGGACAGCTCCCGTGCCATCCTGACCGATGAGTTCTGGCGCCAGCAGTTCAACGCCGACCCGGAAGTGCTCGGCAAGACCTTCATCGTGGATTCGTTGCCGGTGACGGTCGTCGGCGTGCTGCCGCCGGGGTTTCGCTATTTCACGAGCAAGGCCCGCTTCTTCATCCCGCTGGCTTCCGATCCCAAGGACCGCAACCCCGACCGGCGTCACTCCAACAACCTCCAACTCATCGCCCGGCTCGCGCCCGGCGCCAGCCTCGCGGTCGCGCAGGAGCAGATCAACGCGCTCAACGCCCAGCAGATCGAGGACGATCCCTACGCGAACCTGCTCAAAGGGGCGAAGTTCCGCACCGATGTTTTCTCGCTTCACGCGGACACCGTCCGCGACATCAAGCCCGTGCTGCTGCTCCTGCAAGGCGGCGTCTTCTTCCTCCTGCTCATCGGCGGCGTGAATCTCGTGAACCTGCTGCTCATCCGCGCCAGCGGCCGCACCAAGGAACTGGCCGTGCGCCAGGCCCTTGGGGCCGGGGCCGGGCACGTTGCGGGCGAAGTCGCGTTGGAAACCGTATTGCTCGCCCTCGGCGGCGGGCTGCTCGGTCTTGCGGTCGGAGCCGCGGGCATCGGGCTCATCGGGGCGCTCGGCACCGACCAGCTGCCGACCGGATCTGCCATCGTCCTCGATACCCGGCTCGCGTTGATTTCGCTCGGGGCGTCGGTGGCTGTGGGCCTGGCGCTGGCGCTGCCGATCATCTGGTTCAGCCTGCACGCGCGTCTCGCCTCGGTGCTGCAGACCGAATCGCGCGGCGGCACGACCACCCGCGCGGCGCACCGCGTGCGCCACGGTTTCATCGTTGCGCAGGTGGCTCTGGCCTTCGTGCTGCTCAGCGGCGCGGGCATGCTGGGTGTCAGCTTGCAGAAAATTCTTTCCACTTCCCCGGGCTTCCGACCGGCGCAGGTGTTGACCGGCAACATCGCTCTGCCGTGGAAGGGGTATCCCGAGGACGCGCCTCGCCTCGCCTTCATGGAGCGCCTGCTCACCGAGCTGCGCGGCCAGCCGGGCGTCGTGGCCGTCGGACTGACTTCCAGTCTGCCCATGAGCGGCAACAACAACAACAGCGCCACCTCCATCGAAGGACAGGAACCGGCGGCCGGTGGGACCGTGCGCGCCCACCTCATGACATCCGCCGCCGGTGAGTATTGGCAGGCCATGGGAATTCCCCTGATCGAGGGGCGCTTTCTGGAGGACGCCGACAACCATCGCGAGTTGCGGGCCTGTCTCGTGGATCAGGACTTCGCGCGGCGTTACTGGCCGAACGAGAGCCCGCTCGGCCGCCGCATCTCCCCGAATCCCAACTTCAATGAAAAGGAAGCCTTCACGATCGTCGGTGTGGTCGGCAACGTGAAGCAGACCGAACTCGCGGACACCAAGGCGCAGGGGGCGATCTATTTTCCGATGAAGGGCAACTGGACGCCCAACGGGTTTTCGGTGGTGATCCGCACCGCCATGGAGCCGACCTCGCTGGCGCCCATGCTTCAGAAGGCGGTGCTCAAGCTCGATCCGGAGCTGCCGGTTGACCGGATGAAGCCCATGCAGGCGTGGATCGACGAGAGCATGGTGGCGCGTCGCTCCCCGGCCTTGCTCGCCGGCATCTTTGCCGCCGTGGCGCTCCTGCTTGCGGCGGTCGGCACCTACGGTGTGCTGGCCTACGCCGTGAACCAGCGCCGCCGTGAAATCGGCGTGCGTATGGCGCTCGGTGCGCTGCCCGGCCAGGTACGGGCCCAGTTCCTCGGCCTCGGCGCAAAGCTGCTGGCCGCCGGGCTGGCGCTGGGTGCGCTCGGAGCTTGGGGGGCAGGCCGGGCGATGCAGAGCCAGCTCTTCGGCGTCGGTGCCGTGCATGCCGGCGTGCTCGCGGCGACCGCGGCAGTCATGATGGTCGTGGTGCTGCTGGCCACCTTTCTGCCGTCGCACCGCGCCTCGCGCGTGTCGCCGATCGAGGCGTTGCGCGACGATTGAGATCGTCGCGAAGTAACAAGTATCAAGAGGGCGGCCGATGGCGGGGTTTCTCTTGTTGCTAGAATACTAGATACTTGTGACTTCCCGGCCTTGCCGGGCCGCGATTGTTTGAACCGGAATGCCGGGATGTGCGACCTTTGGTCGAATTCCGATGAACCAAGACACCAAGCAAGTCCTGACCGAGTGGCTGGTGCTCTCCGTGCAGGCGGGCGAGGAGAAGGCCTTTCGTGACCTGTATGAACTGTGGCGGGCCGACCTCTGGCGGCTGGCCTTGGTCCGGGTCGAGCAGTCGCATGCGGCCGACGAGGTCACAGCCGAAGTGTGGCAGGCCATCGCGCGCGGAGTGTCGGGTCTGGATGATCCGGCCTGTTTTCCGCGCTGGGCTTTCCGCATTGTGGAACGGCGCAGCACCGACTGGGTGCGGCGAAGAACCCTGGACCGGAAGCGCGCCGAGACGGCCGCCAGAGAGGCCGAGAATCTGGACCCGGCGCCGGCGACAGCCGATCCGTCCGACGAGGCCCTGAGACTGCGTGCGGTCATTGCCCGGTTGCCCGCCGAGCAGCGGGAACTTCTCCACCTTTTCTATCAGCTCGGGCGCAGCGTCGCCGAGATTGCCGAGATTCTCGACCTACCCGCCGGCACCGTGAAGTCGCGGCTGTTTTCGATCCTTGAAACCAGCAGACAGAAACTTGGATGCCAATCCCATGAATGACATCGACCAAAAGCCAAGCCGCGCTTCTCGGCCAATCCGGCGGCGAGTCGCTCGCGGCCGATCAGAACCTGGCCGAGGAAGTGATCGTCGCCTTCCGCGGACGCAATCGCTGGCTCAACGTCCTGACCGTTACGTTCAGCCTCGTGTTCTCCGGGGTGCTGGTCTGGACGATCATCCGCTTCTACGAAGCCGAAACCGTGGCGCTTCAGCTTCGCTGGGGCGGGTTGGCCCTGCTCAGCTTCCTCATGGTCAGTTTCCTGAAGGTCTGGTTCTGGCTTGAGATGCAGTCCAACCGTCTGCTGCGGGAGATCAAGCGGGTGGAGCTCCTGCTTGTATCAAAACAAACCGGACTTTGATTCTGGCATCCAATCGCGGTGTCCGCTCACCATGCACAAAAAGCCAATTCGGTAACTTGGGCGAGCCGGGGCCGGAGGTGGGCGATGATACCTCGATGGAATCAGATCGATTTAGGAATTGGGCAAAGGCTATTGAGTGAAGGCGGTTGCGGTTGATTCGGGCATGGATCTGGCAAGACTTCTCCTTGCATGAAACCCTCCCATACTCACGGGGCGCTCCTTCTCAGCCTGTTCATGGCCACCCATGTCATCGCCCAGACCTCGCCCGCTCCGGCGTCGTTCAGTGCCCCTCCCGCCGAGGCCAAGGCCACGGCCACGCTGCCGGTGATTGCGGTGAAGGGAAACCGCTTCGTCAATCCGCAGGGGGAGACCGTCGTATTCCGCGGTCTGGCGACGTCGGATCCGGCGGAACTGGTGAAGAAGGGCCAGTGGGGGCGCCGCTACTTCGAGGAGGCGAAGAAGTGGAATGCCAATGTCGTGCGCATCCCGATTCATCCGGCGGACTGGCGGCAGGTGGGGGAGCGGGAATACCTGAAGCTGCTCGACGAGGCCGTGCAGTGGTCGGGCGAACTCGGCATGCATGTGATCATCGACTGGCACACCATCGGCAACGTGCTCACGGGCGTTTACCACACGTCGCGCTACCTCACCTCGCGCGACGAAACCTTCCGCTTCTGGTATATCATCGCCGAGCGCTACAAGAACAACTCCGTGGTCGCGATGTATGAGCTTTACAACGAGCCGACCAACCGCGACGGCAACATGGGGCCGATGCCCTGGGGCGATTACCGACGATTCATCGAGGACCTGACCTCCATGATCCAGACCATCAATCCGCGGGCTATCGTGCTCGTGGCGGGCTTCAACTGGGGCTACGATCTCTCACAGGTCCGCTACGATCCGGTGAAGGCCTCCAACGTCGCCTACGTGACGCATCCCTATCCGCAGAAGCGACGCGAAAATTGGGAAGCCAACTGGCAGCGCGACTGGGGCGATGTCGCGGCCAGATATCCGATCGTGGCCACGGAATTCGGCTTCATGCAGGAGGGTGACCGCGGCGCCCACGTGCCGGTGATCGGCGACGAGACCTACGGCGAGGCGATCATCGCGTTTTTCGAGAAGCGGGGCATTTCGTGGACGCCCTGGGTGTTTGACGTCGATTGGACGCCCAATCTGCTCGACGACTGGAACTACACCCCGTCGCGACAGGGGCGGTTCTTCCGCGAAAAAATGCAGGAGCTGAACAAGTGACCCGACCCGCCGAACTGGGGCTAAAATTATCAGTTACGACAGGGATGTTGCCACCAATTGGCGTGGTCTAGACTTCTCTGGAGTTTCATGGAGCCGACGATCATCCCTGAATTCCCGACGGGCGCGAACTCATCTGCATCGGTCACGCCTGCTGGCGTTGGCAAAAGACCAAGACCCGGGCGATCCTCAACCTCGGTCAGCGGTCGAGTCCCGGGTGGCCGGACGCAACCCCGACCGTTTCATCGGCGAGTTTGTGAGGCACTACTAACCTCGTTTTGGTGGTAGGGTGCATTCCCAACAGGGCCGAAGTGTTGTAACGAATGTGTTATATTTTCATGACAGATTTATGGGAAAAATCTGCCTGAAAGCCGTTTGCATCAGCAAAATATAGATTTATATTTATCATCAACAGTAAGATGTATACGGAGGCGCCTTTGTGGAATCACATATGCAGTGTGGGGAGCGTCACTCAATCCCATGCTCATTCTTTGCCTAGTCGCCCTTGGTTTATCCCTGACCGTCTTCGCCTTCAGTTTCCGCCATGCGGAGGACGGCTATCAGGATGACGGCGGCTTTCACGACGGTCCCAAAACCGATACGGAGAGCTGAGCGGGCGGCTTGCGCGCGATCAACCTGCGACGCAAACGGCAGGATTTGCTGGCGTCTGGATGCGTATGCTTTGGTGGCGTTGACTCAGGTGCCGCCAGCGCTATCCCAAACTCATGGTTGTTCTTAAGCACCCCTTGCGGGTCATGGTCTGGGCGGTGATGAGCATGCTGGTCCTGTCCGGTTGCCATACGGCACCGAAGAAAGCGGCGCCTCGCCCGGCTTCCGAAGATTCGGGTGCCGATCTGCCGCCTGAGCAGGCCGCCTACGATCTGCGTCATGTCGATCTGGCACTACAGATCTTTCCGGCTAGGAAAACCATCGCGGGCAGCGCCACGATCATCGCGATCACCCAGGCGCCGCTTGACTGGTTCGTCCTCGATCTCGACCCGCGGCTGACCGTCAGCGCGGTGCGCGTGGCGGCCGGTGAATGGGCCGCTCGGGTTGAGCGCTTTGAGCGCCGTGGCCCGCGGCTTTGGATCAATCTTGGTTCCACGCAGCCGGCCGGCTCCAGCCTTCGCGTCACGGTGGACTATGCCGGTGCGCCACGCGTGGCCGTGCGGGCGCCGTGGGACGGCGGTTTCAGCTGGGACAAGACCAAGGACGGTCAGCCGTGGATCGCCACATCGTGCCAGGGCGAGGGCGCCGATCTCTGGTGGCCGTGCAAGGACCACCCCTCCGACAAGCCCGCGTCCTTCACCCTTCGCATCCGCGTGCCGCAGCCGCTCGTCGTTGCCACCAATGGCCGTTTGGTCGGCGTCCTCCCGCACGACGATGGCACCCGCACCTACCACTGGCACACCGACTACCCGATCAACAACTACGGTGTCGCGCTCAACATCGCGCCCTACGACACGATCACCCGCAACTACACTAGCGTGACCGGCGAGCAGGTCCCGATGACCTACTGGGTGCTCCCCGAGAACAAGGCCGCCGGTGAGAAGATTTTCCCGGAGTTCATGGAGCACCTGAACTTCTACGAGCGGACGCTCGGGCCGTATCCGTTCCGCGGGGAGAAATATGGCGTGGCGGAGACCCCGCACCTCGGCATGGAGCACCAGTCCATCATCGCCTACGGCAACAAATACAAGGGTGGCGCCCACGGTTACGACTGGCTGCACCACCACGAACTCGGCCACGAATGGTGGGCCAATCTTGTGTCGGTCGCCGACTGGCGCGACTTCTGGATCCACGAGGGGCTCTGCACCTACATGCAGGCGCTCTACGCCGAGGAGCGCGAGGGCGCGATGGCCTACCACCACGCGATGTATGACAACCGCCGGCGCATCAAAAACGAAAACCCCGTCGTGCCGGCCGGTTCGGCGTCGATGCAGGACATGTCCGAGAAGCTCGGCAACGAGGTCTATTTCAAGGGCGCATGGATCGTCCACATGCTGCGCTTTCAACTCGGGGCGGAGCAGACCCTCGAGGTGCTGCGCCGCTTCGCCTATCCGCCGGAAAACGGCGACCGGCCCAAGGACGGCCGCGCCGGCCGTATCGTCAACTCCGACGACTTCGTGCGCACCGCCAACGTCGTGGCCGGCCGCGATCTCAGCTGGTTCTTCAACTTCTACCTCTACCAGCCGAAGCTGCCGAAACTCCTTTCGACCATCGAGGGCGACAAACTCGTGCTGCGGTGGGAGGTGCCCGACAACTATCCGTTCCCCATGCCCGTCGAGATCGAGGTGGACGGGCGCCTCGAACGCATCGAGATGCCCGGCGGCCGGGCCGAACTCGACGCCGCGCGCTATGGCCGCGCCAAGCTCGATCCCAACCTCTGGATTCTGAAAGAAACGCGGCTCATGTCGGTGCAGCCGCCGCGCTGACCACCGGGAGTCAGAGCAGCCTCACACCTTTTGCTCCTTCCACTTGCCGCGTCGAAAAAGCACCGCGCTCCACACCGTCAGCGCCGTGAACGAAACCGGCACGGCGATATAGACGCCAAGCGGCCCGAGCCCGGCCGGGTCGGATAACACCCACGCCAGCGGCACCTGGCCGAGCCACAGGCAGAAGAAGTTGAGCCGGGTGGGCGTCCAGGTGTCGCCCGAGCCGTTGAAGGTCGCCTCGAGGCACATGCCCGCCGCGTAGAGCGGGAAGGC
>JAUPWC010000211.1 GCA_030916665.1 Verrucomicrobiota bacterium | reverse complement strand
GGCACCGAAAAGGGCGCCGAACAATGCGATCAGGCCCACGCTGAACCACGAGGACGCGGCGGTCGGCGGGGTTGCGGCGGGCTTCTTGCTCATGAAGGTCCGTCAGCAGAGACCGCCGGGGCCTTCATGGCAATGGGCGTTTGGCGGCAAGGGTGGCGTGGCCACGCTTGCCGCCGGCGACTTCAGGCGCGGCTGCGACTTGGCTGGGACAATATTTGTGGGAGCGAGTTTGCTCGCGACGGGAGCGTGTCGCGAGCAAGCTCGCTCCCACAGGAGGAGATGATTCACCTGCCAACCGGGGCGGGGTCGCCCCGGCTCCATTTTTGGAATGCTCAGGGGAGCTCCACGGCGTAGCGCTGGAGCGAGCTGCCTTCGAGGCGGTGGAGGGCAGAGATGGCGTTGGCGAGGCTGACGCGGGCCTGGAGTTCACTCACGCGGGCGCTCTCGAGGTCGTCCTGGGCTTCGAGCACGCGGCGGCTGGTGGAGAGACCGGCGTCGAACTTGGCTTTCTCCAGCTCGTATTGTTTCTGGCTGAGGGCGGAGGCGAGGGCGGCGATGCGGACGCTTTCGGTGTTGGCCTCGACGGAGCGCACCGCGCGGCGGACCTGGACCTCGATGGTCTGCTCAAGCTGGCGCAGGCGGGTCTGCTCGCGGCTGAGGGCGGCGAGGCTCTGGCGCTCGCGGGCCTTGTCGGATTTGCGACCGATCGGGTAGTTGAACGAAAAGTCCACCTGCCAGTTGTGGCTCTGCGGATCGAGGGCGTCGCTGAAGGCGTCGCCGCTGCTGCCGTTGGTGCCGTTGAGGCCGAGCGCGGCGCCGACGGTGAGGTCGGGCTTGGCGGCGTCCTTGGTGAGGCGCAGGTCGATCTTCACCTGCTCGATGGCGGCCTGGGAGGAGAGGAAGTCGGGCTGGTTCTGCTTGGCCATCAGAAACGACGAGGCGAACACGGGGAGCTGGCTGGGCGTCTCCTTGAAGCGCACGGTGCCGAGGGTGGCATCGAGCTCGAACTGGCCGATGAGGGCGAGCAGGGCGTCCTGCCGGTCCTTCACGGACTGCTCGGCGAGGATGAGGGCGCGGCGGGCGTTGGCGACGCCGACCTCGGCCTGGAGCACATCGAGGTCGGTGGCGACGCCGGTGTCGCGGCGGGTCTTGGCCTCGTCAAAGAGCTTCTGGGCGAGGGCGAGGGAGAAGTTGCGCACGCCGAGTTGCTCGCGGGCGAAGGCGAGGCTGAAGTAGGCGTTCTCGGTGCCCTCGATGATGTCGAGGACGCGGGCCTTGTAGTCGAGATTGGCGCGCTGGAGACCGATCTCGGCGCGCTCGATGTTGCCGCGGTTGACCGCGGGGTCCAGGCCCTGAAGCAGCGACTGGCGCACGGAGAGCGTGACGTCGGCGTCGTAGGCGGGATTGGTGGCGGCGGCCGGGCTGGTCGAGCTGCGGTTGAGCGAGCTGCTGGCGCTGAGGGTGGTGCCGGTGTAGAGGCGCTGTGTGACGCCGACACGCAGGTCGGTGCCGTTGCTGGAGGTGTTGGAAAGGTCCGACTCGCGGCCGCTGCGGCTGCCGGTGACGGAGAGCTGGGTCTCGTAACTGCCCTTGGCGACGTCGATACCGTCCTTGGCGATCTGCGGGGCATAGCGGCCGATCTCGAGGTCGAAGTTCCGCTGGAGGGCGCGGGCGACACATTGCTCGAGGGTCAGCTCGGAGGCGGCGTTAGCCTGGGCGACGAGGTTGGACGCGGCGAGCAGGGCGGCGGACAGCACTGCGGCAAGATGGCGGGACGGATGGGTCATGGGAAATGGGAACTGGGGACAGGACACGCGAGTTTGGAGGAAAGTTTAAGCTTTTTGTGACGCCGGAGAAGCCCTGAGGTTTCGGACAGAAAAAAGCCACCGCGGAGGGCGGTGGCAGTTTCCGGATGGCCGGGCGGCGCTAGGACGGGATGAACGGAGGGTCCGTTCAGCGCAGGGCCTGCGGGTTGGTTTTCCCCAGCTCCGTTTCGACGAGCTGGCCGAGGTGGGAGTTTTCGTTGGTGCTGGCGGCGAAGGCCATGAGCTGCTGCTGCACCTCGGCGTAGCGGGGATTGGCGGGGCTCAGGTCCGGCAGCTTCTTTTCCTGGGCATAGACGACGATGCCCTTGTCGTTTGAAGGCATCAGGTCCGAGACCTGGCCGGGTTCGAGCGAACCGAAGGCCGTGTAGGCGGCCGGCGGCAGGTCCTGCGGGGGCTGCCGGAGCGTGAAGTTGGCGTAGCTCTTGACGGCGAGCTTCTCGGCCTCGGCAGCGGTGGCGAAGCCGGTGCCGGCAGCCTGGAGCTTGGCCTTGAGGGCGGCGCCACGCTCGATGAAGAGGCGGCGCTTCTCGTTTTCGCGGTAGTCGGCGAGCACACGAGATTTCGCGTCGGTGAAGAGGGGCTTGTAGGAGGGCAGGCTCTCATTCCAGAGCAGCACGACGAAGCCGTCCGGCGTGGGCAGGGCGTCGGAGACCGGGCGGTCGGCACTGAGCTTGGAGATGGCCTCGGCATAGCTGCCGAGCCAAGGACGGTCGGCGGGCGGGGAATCGGGGGCGAAGGGGGCGATCGCGACAGCCGGGTGGTTGATGCCGGCGAGGAAGGAGGCCAGCTCGGCGGAGTTGGGCTTGAGGTTGGCCCGGCGCTCATAAAGGGCGACGGTCACCTCGTTGGCGGCCTCCGAGGCAAGGCGGCGGGCGGCGAGGTCGCGGAGGGAGGCTTCAACCTGGGCGCGGACCTTCGGGAAGTCGTCGGTGGCGGCGTCGGGCGCGGCGAGGCTGGCGGCGTCCTTTTTCTCGGCGTCGGCCGGGGCGGGGAAGCGGGCACGGTTGGCGTTGTAGAAGGCGCGGAGCTCCTCCTCGGTCGGGGCGCCCGGCGGGGCGAAGCTGGCGGCCTTGAACTCCACCACGCTCAGGCGCGGGCGGGCCGGCACCTCGTAGCGGAAGGCGTTTTCGTCATGAAATTTTTGCAGCTCGGCGTCGGTCGGATTGATGGCGGGGTTGAAGCCGGCGTAGTCCAGTTCGGCGATCTGGATGGTCCAGGTGGAGTCGATGCGGGCGAGCTGCTGCTTCACGTCGGAAGGGAGCACGTAGCCGGGGCCGCCGAGGACCTTGCCGAGCTCGGCGAGGCGGGCGTCGTCGCGGAGCACGCGGGTGACATCGGCGACCTTGATCGGACTCTGGGCGGACTTGATCGAGTCGCCGAAGCGGGCGTAGGCGGAGTTGTCGAACTGGCCCTGCTGGTCGAGGAAGGCGGGCACGCGGCCGGTGTAGGCGGAGATCTGCTCGGCGTTCGGGACGGGGAGTTTGAGCTCATCGGCCAGCGCCAGGCCGGCCACGCGCTGCAGAGCGTAGGCCTGGAGATTCTGCATGGCCTGGTAGTCGAGCCGGAGCTGGGCGCTGAGCTGGCCGTCGCCGAACACGCGCTGGGCCTGCTCGGGGTTGGCGAGGTTCACGTTGAAGAACTTCTGCTCGCGCACCCGGACGTCGCCGGAGCCGAGGCCCGAGGACTGGCTGTAGATGAAAACCATCGGCAGGCCGATGATGAAAAGCATCATGAGCATCACCAACTTGATGTGCTTCTGAAAGTATTTTTGAATCCAGGAAATCATGGGGGAAAGGGTTCACGAAATACGGCAGGCCCTCCCCCTGTCAACAGGCGAACAGGAGTTGTGATGTCCAGGTTTGGCGGGGGTTTCGCGACCGCCGGGACAGGCTTTGACAGGGCGGGGGGCATCCTGCTCACTGACCCTTCTCCCATGTCCAACGTCCGCGTCCGCTTCGCTCCCAGTCCCACCGGTTTCTTCCACATCGGCAGCGCCCGCACGGCCCTGTTCAACTGGCTCTACGCCCGGCATAGCGGCGGCACGTTCATCCTGCGGATCGAGGACACCGACCAGGCGCGTAACAGCGAGGCCTTCCTCAAGCTCATCTACGACAGCATGACCTGGCTGGGCATGGACTGGGACGAGGGCCCGAATCCCAATGGCGTGGGCGAGCGCGGCGCTTTCGGTCCGTATCGTCAGAGCCAGCGCGGGGCGATCTACGAAAAATACAAGCAGCAGCTCCTCGCCAACGGCCGTGCCTACGAGAAGGACGGCGCCGTGTGGTTCAAGCTGCTCGGCGAGCGCTACCGGGTGTTTGACGACCACCGCAAGAAGGAGGTCGAGAAGGTGAAGACCGCCCCGGTCGTGATTGACGACCAGATCCGCGGCCGCGTCGAACGGCAGGAGGACGAGGACTTCGTGATCTTCCGCTCCGACGGCAACCCCGTGTTCCATTTCGTGAACGTCGTGGACGACATCGAAATGAAAATTTCGCACGTCATTCGCGGCGAGGACCACCTGTCCAACACCAGCAAGCATGTGCGTCTTTACGAGGGCTTCGGCGTGGCCGCGCCGGTGTTCGCGCACATTCCGCTCATCCTGAAGTCGCCCGAGATGGGGCAGGGCAAGATGTCGAAGCGCGACAAGGGCGCGCTCATCGAGGAATACCAGCAGCGCCACTTCCTGCCCGAGGCGCTGGTGAACTACCTGTCGCTGCTCGGCTGGAATCCCGGCGACGATCGCGAGAAGATGCCGATCGCCGACATCATCAAGCTGTTCGATCTGCCCGGCGTGAACCAGAGCAACGCGAAGTTCGACGGCAAGAAGCTCGCGAACATGAACATGGTTTACCTGCTCGAGCAGCCGGCGGACCGGTTCCTCGCGCTCGCGAGAGAATTCTTCGCTAAGCAGCCGAGCGGCACCGCGGTCATGGCCAACGAGGCCTATTGCCGCGAGATCATGCTGCTCGCCCAGCCGAAGATCAAATCGGTGGACGAACTTGCCGCCTACACGGTCTATTTTTTCACCGACGATTTCCCGGTGGACGCGAAGGTGAAGGAGAAGGTGATGGCCAAGGGCGACCCGAAGGCCCGCCTCGCCGAGCTGATCGCCGCGATCCCCGCGATGGATTTCTCGACCGACACGGCCGTCGAGGCCGGCATCAAGTCGTTCGCCGAGGGCAAGGGGCTCGGGTTCGGCGACTACCAGGCCGTCGCGCGCCTCGCCGTCACCGGCACCAACGCCGGCCCGAGCATCACCGCCATCTTCCGCGTGCTGGGGAAGGATAAGGTGCTGGCGCGACTGAACAAGTTTGCTGCGTCGGCCTGACGGGTAGGGCGAGTCGTCCCGACGAGCCTCTTTCTTGCCTGTGGCCGAACGATCAAACAGCCTGCGGCATGACCATCAACGTCCGCACGTTCCTGCGCGATTTCAGCACCTTTAAGGTGCAGGCTGTCAAGGGCGGCACCGTGCGCATCCGAGATAAGGATGGGGAGTTCATCTTTACCGCGGTTGGCCAGCGGCACACCTTGCTCGGAGCGGCGCGCGGCAAGATCACCTTTCATGCCGACCTGACCAAGCCGACGCTGGCGGACGAGAACTGGAAGCCGTCGCTGTGAAGCTGCGACACAAGTATTACCGATGCCGGGGTCGTGGCGACCGTGAATGGTGCGTTATGCCGTCTGGGGTTTACCGTCGCGGCGCGACGAACTTAAAGTGAGCCACAGCTATTCGACTCTATCGCTTTTGTGGATTTCTTTTGCGAGCAAGCTTGCAAAGAGGAGGACTCGTGCGGCTTTGGTGGAGGTTCCCGTCTTATATTTTCGATGAGATCTGATATTTTTTAGATGAGATCATCGAAGGGGTGATCACTTTAGGTTCACTTCGCCCAAGTGTCCTTGAGCGTGATCGTGCGGTTGAAAATCAGGCGGGAGTCGGGGGCGCTGTCCTTGTCCAGGGCGAAGTAGCCGAGGCGCTCGAACTGGAAGCGGTCGGCGGGCTGGGCAGTGGCGAGGGGGGTCTCCAGCTTCGCCGTGACGACTTCGAGCGACTTCGGGTTCACGACCTTCAGGAAATCTTCCTGCGCGGCGGGCTCGGCGACGGTGAAGAGGCGGTCGTAGAGGCGCACCTCGGCTTCGATGCAGTGGGTGGCGCTGACCCAGTGGATGGTG
>JAUPWC010000210.1 GCA_030916665.1 Verrucomicrobiota bacterium | reverse complement strand
TGCCGGCACGCTTCGAGTAGAAGATCGCACCGAGCACGATCACGAGTGCGACACCGGCGATCAGGAACCGGATGTTGTTGTCGTCGAGCTCGATGATGGCGGGGAGCATCAGCAGCGAGACCAGGTTCATGACCTTGATCAGCGGGTTGATGGCCGGGCCGGCGGTGTCCTTGAACGGGTCGCCGACGGTGTCGCCGATGACGGCGGCCTTGTGGGCGAGCGAGCCCTTGCCGCCGTGGTGGCCTTCCTCGATGTATTTCTTGGCGTTGTCCCAGGCGCCGCCGGAGTTGGCCATGAAGACCGCGAGCACGAAGCCCGTGCTGAGGCCGCCGCCGAGCAGGCCGAACACGCCCGGCACGCCGAAGATGAGACCGGTGCCGAGCGGCACGATCACTGCGAGCAGCGACGGGATGATCATCTCGCGCTGGGCCCCCGCGGTGGAGATGGCCACGCAGCGCGCGTAGTCCGGCAGATCCGTCCCCTTGAGGATGCCGGGCTTCTCCTTGAACTGCCGGCGCACCTCCTCGACCATGCGCGCGGCGGCGCGGCCGACGGCGTTGATGGTGAGACCGCAGAAGACGAACGACATCATCGAGCCGAGAAACAGGCCGATGATGACCTTCGGATTCATCAGGTTCACCTCGAAGTGGGTCATGAACTGCGTGAGCGTGGCGGTGATGATCGGCACGGCCTCGCCGGCGACCTCCATCGTGGACTGGCCGGCGTGGACCATGGCAATCTTGAGTTCCTCGACGTAGGAGGCGAGCAGGGCGAGGGCGGTGAGCGCGGCCGAGCCGATGGCGAAGCCCTTGCCGGTGGCGGCGGTGGTGTTGCCCAGCGAGTCGAGCGCGTCGGTGCGCTTGCGGACCTCGGGCCCGAGGTGCGACATCTCGGCGTTGCCGCCGGCGTTGTCGGCGATCGGGCCGTAGGCGTCGGTCGCGAGCGTGATGCCGAGGGTCGAGAGCATGCCGACCGCCGCGATGCCCACGCCGTAGAGCCCCATGGCCATCGAGGCCGGCGTGAAGTGCCACTCGCCCGCGGCGAAACCGTAGGACAACGCGGTGCCGATGACGACGGCGATGACGGGCACAACGGTCGAGAGCATGCCCGTGCCGAGGCCGGAGATGATGACGGTGGCCGGGCCGGTGGTGGCGTTGTCGGCGATGCCCCGGGTGGGGGAGTATTCCTGCGAGGTGAAATATTCGGTGACCTTGCCGATGACGATGCCCGTCACGAGGCCGGTGACGATCGCGCCCCAGATGCCGAGGTAGTTCGGGATCTCGAGATAGCGGAGCACGAGGAACGAAAACACGAAGATCAGCAGCGAGCTGAGGTTGATGCCGCGGCCGAGGGCGTTGAGCAGGTCGCGTTGGGTCGAGCCGGACTTCACGCGCACGGCATACATGCCGATGATCGAGAACACCGTGCCGATGGCGGCGACGACCATGGGCGCGATGACGGCCTTGTAGGCGGAGACGGGGTCGCCGGCCTGGGCGAAGGCCGCGGCGCCGAGGGCGGCGGTGGCGAGGATCGAGCCGACGTAGGATTCGTAGAGATCGGCGCCCATGCCGGCGACGTCGCCCACGTTGTCCCCGACGTTGTCGGCGATGGTGGCGGGGTTGCGCGGGTCGTCCTCGGGGATGCCCGCCTCGACCTTGCCGACAAGGTCGGCGCCGACGTCGGCGGCCTTGGTGAAGATGCCGCCGCCGACGCGGGCGAAGAGCGCCTGGAGCGAGGCGCCCATGCCGAAGGTGAGCATCGTGGTCGTGATGACGACGAGCTTGTGCGCGGGATCGGCGTCCTCGACGAAGCGCGTGAGCACGAGGAACCACACGGAGATGTCGAGCAGCGCGAGGCCGACGACGACGAGGCCCATGACCGCGCCGCTGCGGAAGGCGAGGCGCAGGCCCTCGTCGAGGGATTTGCTCGCGGCATGCGCGACGCGCGCGGCGGCGTAGGTCGCGGTCTTCATGCCGAAGAACCCGGCGAGACCGGAGAAGAAGCCGCCGGTGAGGAACGCGAACGGCACCCAGTGGTTCTGCAGGTTCAGCCCGTAGGCGAGCCACGCGAACAGGAGCGTGAGGCCGAGGAAGAACAGGCCGACCACCTTGTATTGCTGCCGCAGGTAGGCCATGGCGCCTTCCCGCACATGCGAGGCGATCTCGGCCATGCGCGCCGTGCCTTCGGGCGCGGCTTTCATGCGCGAGTAGAAGTGCGCTGCGACCCCGAGGGCGAGCAGCGAGGCTGCGGGTGTAAGCCAGAAGAGCTTTGATTGCATGGGGCGGAGGGGGAGAGGGCTGCGGCGGTTCAGGCGCCGAAGGAGCGGAGGGCGGAGCGCCACCACGGGAAGTGGTGTTCCTCCAACTCGTCCTGCGTCGGCATCGGGAACCACGCGAACTGCTCGCCGGCGCCCGCGACGCAGAGCCCGCCGGTAAGCGTGCGGAAAAGCACGTCCTGCTGCAGGTAGCGGATGACGGTCTTGGTGGGCTTGCCGTGCTTGAGGCGGAGTTCGCGCAGGCAGTCGCGGAGGTGCTCGAGATTGGAATAGGGGAGATTGTCGGCGTCCGTGGCCTCGGGATCGTCACCGAGACGGCCGAGCTGCAATTCGGCGAAGACGAGGGCGGGCAGCGAGACGGGTTCGGCGGGGTCGGTGATGCGCGCGGCGAATTCGCGCGGCTCGAGCGCGCTGACGACGCGCGGCGTGACGGGGCTGAACTCCTGGTAGAGGTGGAAGCGCGGGCCGACCGCCGGCACGTAGGGCGCGGGCTTCAGCGTGAGCACGCGGCCGTCGTCGGTCGTGAGGTGCGCGGACTCGAAGGCCCCGATGGGAGTGTGCTCCAGCACGCGGTAGATGGAGAGGTAGAGCGAGCGGCGCGGTTGGCGCTCTTCCATGCGCCGGACAATGTCGGGCGTGAGCAGGCCGGCGGCATGGGCGTCGGTGAGCTTGAAGAAGATGGCCTGGCCGCGGGCGCGCTTCTTGGAGCCGGTGGCGATGTAGGAACCGAATTCCTCCGGGGCGAGATGCGAGGCGACCAGCGACTCCGGCATCAGCGAGACATAGAGATACTTGGGGTGGCTCATGACTGGGCGGGGGTGAGAGCGCCGGAACTCTTCGGCGACTCCGTGAGCATGCCAGAAAGTGCAAGCCCGCGCCGCGCACGGCTTGCGAAGAGCCGTGCGCGGCTTGGCGCGAGAGGGTGGCTGTAGGCGGGGTCTCCGAACCCCCTCCTTGCCTTGATGTAGGGTCGTCGCTTGCGGCGACCTCGTTACCGCTACATGAAAAAGGCGGGATCGATGATCCCGCCTTTCAGGCAATTTAGCTGGAACGCGCTGACCTCAGCATGTTCTTCCGGTCCTAAGCGCGTTGGGGTCAACGCGCTCCACCCGGCTCACACCGTCAGCAGATCCTTCTCCTTGTGGGCGAGATGGGTGTCGATGTCCTTGATGGACTTGTCGGTCGCGGTCTGGACGTCCTTCTCGAGACGCTTCTCATCGTCCTCGGAAATCTTGCCGTCCTTCTTGAGCTTCTTGGCGGCCTCCATGGCATCGCGGCGGATGTGGCGGACGGCGACGCGGCCTTCCTCGGCGAGGCGATGGGCGGTCTTCACGAATTCCTGGCGACGCTCGCGGGAGAGTTCGGGGAAGGGAAGGCGGATGAGGTTGCCGTCCACGACGGGGTTCACGCCGATGTTGGCCATCTGGAGGGCCTTCTCGATGGCGCGGAGCACGCCCTTGTCCCAAGGCTGGATCTGGATCATGCGCGGGTCGGGCGTGGTGATGGCGGCGCAGCCCTTGAGCGGCATCATCGAGCCATAGGCTTCGACCTGCACGGTCTCAACCATGGCGGGGGAGGCCTTGCCGGTGTGGATCGTGCTGAACTCATGCAGCGTGTGATCCACGGCTTTCTTCAT
>JAUPWC010000209.1 GCA_030916665.1 Verrucomicrobiota bacterium | reverse complement strand
GGGATGCTGCCGCCCCTTAGTTATGAGCAATTCCACGCCCTTTGATTCCGTCGAGACCGCGATCCATGCCATTGCCGCCGGCGGGATCGTGATCGTGACCGACGATGAAGGCCGCGAGAACGAAGGCGATCTGGTGATGGCGGCGGAAAAGGCCACGCCGGAGCTGGTCAACGTGATGATCCGGCATGCGCGCGGCCTGATCTGCGTGCCCATGGCGGAGCCGCAGCTGAAGCGGCTCGGCATCAATCCCATGGTGCAGCAGAACCGCGAGGCGCACCGCACGGCCTTCACGGTGTCGGTGGACGCGGCCGAGGGCATCACCACGGGCATCAGCGCTTTCGACCGCGCGCGCACGATCCAGCTGTTGGCCGAACCCGCCACGCGTTCCGACGAGCTGGTCCAGCCCGGGCACATCTTCCCGCTTTGCGCGCGTTCCGGCGGCGTGCTTGAGCGCGCCGGTCACACCGAGGCGGCGGTGGATCTCGCCGCGCTGGCCGGCTTGAGACCGGCCGCCGTGATCTGCGAGGTGCTCAACGAGGACGGCACCATGGCGCGGCTGTCCGAATTGGTGGAGTTTAAGCACCGCCACCAGATGCCGCTGATCTCGATCTCCGCGCTGATTGAATACCGCCACCGCCGCGAGCAGCTGGTGGAGCGGGTGACGCAGCGGCCGTTTTCTTCGGAATACGGCGATTTCACCCTGCATGTCTTCCGCAGCAAGGTGGACGGCCGGCATCATTTGGCGTTCACGATGGGCAAGCTCGACGGTGCGCCGACGCTGGTGCGCGTGCATACCGAGAACCTGCTCAGCGACGTCTTTCACGCCAACGGACTCGGCAGCCACCGCTCGTTGGTTGCTTCGCTCCAGCGCGTGGCCCAGACCGGGCACGGCGCGATCGTCTATATGGAGCAGAACGGCCGCATGCAGGAGGCCCTCATCAGCGCCGGCCCGGCGAATGCACAGTCAAACCTCCGGGACTACGGCATCGGGGCCCAGATCCTGACGGCCCTGGGCTTGCGCAAGATCCGCCTGCTCCAGCATGCGCCCAAGCGGGTGGTGGGCCTGGAGGGCTACGGGCTGGAAATCGTCGAACAGGTGCCGGTCTGAAGGCGCAGATTTCTGATTGCGGATTGCCGATTCGCCCCCGCCAATAGGCCGCTCCATGAGTCTCGATGCTCCCAGCAAACAGCCCGTCCGTGGTGCCGGCCTCCGCTTCGGCATCGCCGCGGCGCGTTTCAACGAAGAGCTGGTCGCGGCCCTGCTCGCGCGACTGGAGACCGGCCTGAAGGAAGCCGGGGTGAAGGCCCGTGATGTCGCCGTAGTTCGCGTGCCGGGCTCGCACGAGGTGCCCTGGGCCGCAGGGCGGCTGGCGGCGGCGCGCAAGTTCGACTGCGTGATCGCGCTCGGCGTGCTCATCGGCGGCGACACCAACCATCACGAGATGGTCGGCCAGAGTGTTTCCCATGCCCTGCAGCGCGTGGCCCTCGACAGCGGGGTGCCCGTGATCAACGGTGTTATCGTCACCGACACGCTGGCGCAGGCGCGCGTCCGTTGCGCCGGACGCATCAACCGCGGGGTGGAATTTGCGCACGCCGCGCTGGCCATGGCCGCACTGAAGCGCACACTCGGAGGAAAATCATGAGCAGCCAGTTCACCCAGCGGCGCGAGTGCCGGGCCGCGGCCTTCCAATTTCTCTACGCGTGGAGCGTCAACCAGCCCGCCAACCTGGGCGCCGACCTCCAGCTGTTCTTCGAACACCTGGAAAAACCGCGCGACCACTACGCCTTCGCCGAGGAGCTGATTCACGGCACCCTCGAGCATGTGACAGAGATAGACGGCCACATCCGCGGCCTCGCGCACAACTGGGAGTTCGACCGCGTGGCCCGCATCGACCTGGCCATCCTCCGCCTGGCGATGTTCGAAATGCTCTTCCGCAAGGACATCCCGCCGGTCGTCTCGATCAACGAGGCCATCGACCTCAGCAAGCAGTTTTCCACCGCGGATTCGAAGCGCTTCATCAACGGCATTCTCGATCGCATGAAGGACAAGCTCGGCCGCGACGCGCGCAAGCCGACCACGGAGTGACGGGCGCGCATGTTTTCGCTGCTCAAGAAGTTCAAGGACGGCCTGACGAAGACCGTCGCCGCCATCGCGGCAAAGACGCACGGGCTGTTCGGCGGGCGCAAGATTGACGCCGCCTCGCTCGACGAGCTGGAGGAGGCGCTTTACACGGCCGACTTCGGTGTCGAGACGACCACCGAAATTCTCGAGGAAATCAAGACAGCCTACAAGAAGGACCCGGCCTTGCAGGGTCGCCAGGCCGCCGAAATCGGTGCTGCGGTGCTGCGCCGCGTGCTCGCGGGTGCCGAGGGTCGGTTAGAGCGCGGCACCGCGCAACCCGAGGTCATCGCCATGATCGGCGTCAACGGTTCGGGCAAGACGACCACCACCGCGAAGCTCGCGCACAAGTTCAAAGCCGACAAACAGACCGTGCTGGTGGCCGCCTGCGACACCTTCCGCGCCGCCGCGGTCGATCAGCTCAAGAGCTGGGCCACGAGGCTCGAACTCGACATCGTGGCCAGCCACACCGGCGCCGATGCCGCGGCGGTGGCCTTCGACGCCTGGCAGGCCGCGAAGTCGCGCGGCAAGGACTGGCTGATCGTGGACACCGCCGGCCGCCTGCACACGAAGGACAATCTCATGGAGGAGCTGGCGAAGATCCGCCGTGTACTCCAGAAACACGATGCCGCCGCGCCACAGCACCGCTGGCTCGTCGTGGACGGCAGCCTGGGGGCCAACTCGATTGAGCAGGCCAAGGTCTTTCACAAGAGTTTCGGCCTGACCGGCCTGATCGTGACCAAGCTCGACGGCACCAGCCGGGGCGGCGCGATCGTCGGTATCTGGCGACAGCTGAAGATCCCGATCTACTTCATCGGACTCGGCGAACAGCCGGACGATTTGCAGCCCTTCTCAGCCGAGAATTACGCACGCGCGATCTTCGGTCTTGATCAATAAGCGTCTTGGCGCGTCGAAGCGCCGGCTCGGCGTGGTGTTTGTCTGGCACGACGCAACAGGGTTAGCAGCGCGAACACCTTAAATTAGGTGGTTTTGTTTAACGAAAGAAACGCCTCGGCACGATAGGTTTGCATCCGTGATTTTTCGTGCCCTGCAGAGGGTGCGAGAGGTGACCAAAGGGGCTCGCGTGCGCTTGACTGGCCCGTTGTGCGCGCGCGAGCCCTCATCCTTCTGGGTTAGCTGTGTTAGTGCGAAAAGGACGCGGACGAAGGTCCGCGTCTTTCGCTTTCTGGAGGCAGGGTGCGGGCGGTTCAGCGCGCGGCGGCAAAAGTGACCGAGGGACCGCGGGTGATCGGCTTGAAAGCCGCCAGCACCACGCCGACAAGATTTTCCGCCTGCACCGGCTCCATGTCGTGGGTGGGATTATTGAGGCCGCGCGTGCGCCAGCCGTCGCGGGCTTTGGTCACAAGCACATGAGCGATGACCTTGCCCACACGGTTACGGTAAAGCACGGTCTGACCGCGCCGGAGCTCCGAGTAGGGAAGCTGGCGCAGCACGAGAATGGTGTCGGGTTCGTAGAGCGGCTGCATGGACCGGCCGGAGCCGACGAGGACAAAGCCGCCGGGCGTGCTCTCGGCAAGGGCGCTGGCGCTCTGCCACGCAACTGACTCGGTTGCCGGTTGTGGACGCGGGGATGAACCGGTGTAGATGCCACGGATCCAGCTCCGCTGTGTGTCCTCAGCGCGGGCTGCGACTGCGGCGAAGAGCAGCAACACGCCGTAGCCGACGAATGACGCGAACCGGAACATGCCACGATTATCTGCATTCTCCGCGCCAAAGCCAGCGGAGCATGCTAGTGTTCATTCCCCAGCTCTTACACGGGACGAATGACCCAGTGTGGCTTTTACGTTTACAGATGCTGTGACCTGCTGACGGTTGCTAGCTCGGCCACCGCGCTCTCGCGCAAAGGTCCGGCCGGAAAAGCACCGACCCATGCGCTGGCGGCAAACGCATCCCGTGCAGCCCACTGCCGCACCACGGCAAGCGTGGCCTGATCGCGCATGGTTCCGGGAGCGAAACCGTCGGCGACGAGCCGGGCCGCCTCGACGGGGTCCTGCTGTGCGCGCACATGCACGATACGAGCGAGCAGGCGATCCCGGACCGGACCTGCCGGTTGTCGGATCGCCCAATCAACCGCAGCACGTGGATTTTCCTCGGTCCAGATTTGTGCCATGCGTTCGGCGCTGCCGTCTTCGAGCCCGACTCGCAGCAAACGCGAGAGATCCAGCGCACCAGCCCGGTCGCTCTGCGCCACGGCGGTAATCAAGCTGAGGGAGGC